>OY969786.1:4572500-4760643 GCA_963703075.1 uncultured Acidobacteriaceae bacterium | reverse complement strand
GCCGAAGGATCTTGGAACGAATGGTCGGGACGGGCAGACTTGAACTTGAGGCGCTTTGGCGGCGTGAGCGCAGCGGGAGCCGACAGCCGAAATCCTGAGCGAGCAAAGCGAGTCGAAGGATCTGGGATTGAATGGTCGGGACGGGCAGATTTGAACTGCCGACCCCTCGCACCCCAAGCGAGTGCTCTACCAGGCTGAGCCACGTCCCTTATGAAGTCAGTGCTTTACGTGCTTTCCGATCCAAATCTGAGTACTCGCTTTGGAGAAAGCCGCTATGGGATTTGCTGATTTCATCCGCGAACGTCAATTTCTCTCGAACGTCAGCCCCGCCACGCTGGAATGGTACAAACACAGTTTCAAATGGCTACGCAATGAGACCCCTTCGCAAGACGACCTGAAAGACGCGGTGCTGCGTATGCGCGATAAAGGGCTGAAAGCCACGGGCTGCAATTCGGCAATTCGCGCAATTAACACATACGTACATTGGGTCAATGTCGGCCCGGACGTGAAGTGCGGCCCCGCTTGCAAACACCCGAAAATCGCACAACTCAAAGAACCGCAGAATTTGCTTCCCACTTTCACAGAGCAACAGATTCGGGCGCTCGTTGCGTGGAAGCCCGATAGCACGTATCAAAGGCGGCGGCATCTGCTCGTGCTTTTCCTACTTGATACTGGCTGCCGCATCTCGGAGGCGCTCACGTTGCACGTCAGCGAGATTGACTTCGAGAATCTCCTCGTCACGCTGGATGGGAAAGGCCGCAAGCAGCGTGTTGTTCCTTTTAGTTTCGAGTTACGGAAGGCGATGTTCCGCTACTGCAAGGAAACAAATTGCACGCCGGACCATCTGCTTTTCGCCAACCGCTCTCACACGAAGTTGGGACGCAGGAACATGCTTCGCGATGTGAAACTACTTTGTCGCACACTAGGGATTGCGCCGCCGGGACGCACGCTCCATGCATTTAGGCACACATTCGCGGTGAATTATTTGAGGCGCGGTGGAAGCGTGTTCCATTTGCAGAAGGTATTGGGCCATTCCACCTTAGAGATGACGCGGAGGTACGCGAACCTACTAACAGAGGGCAGTTCAAAAAATTCATGAGCGGGTTTCACTATTAGGGCGCTGAGCTACCCTACGTTGAAGAGGAGAACTGGGCGCAGTCGCATGTGGTCGGCGATGATCGAAGAGAGTAGAGCGTTTTGATTAGGTGTCTTCTTGATGCTCGGCTTGCCGCGCATCTGATGTCTGAGCGATGATACTGAATCTTGAAGGTCTTGACGTGGACAGGCTGACAAAAATCCAACGCAGCTACCTGATGAGCTGCATTCGAGGCAAGGACACCAGACCCGAAATGCTCGTACGACGTCTCGTCCACGGTCTTGGTTACAGGTATCGGATTCATTGCCACGAATTGCCGGGCCGCCCAGATCTCGTTTTTCCCGGGCGCCGAAAGATCATCTTTGTAAACGGTTGCTTCTGGCATTATCACAAGGACTGTGTTGCGGGGTCGCTTCCGGCGACAAATAGCGACTACTGGGAGGCAAAACTCAACGCTACTAGGACGCGTGATCGGTCAAATCGCGCCAAGCTTCAACGACGAGGATGGAAAACTGAAACGATATGGGAATGTCAGTTGGGTGACATTCAACTCCTAGAGAGCCGCGTCAGAAAATTTCTGAAGGAATAATCGACCGTTGGGTGGCTTCAAACCTCTAGAGGCAATTCCGCTTGCGCTTCCATCAAGTCAACAAGAGAATACCGCGCGAGCTTGGGGACTGAGCCCGGAACCCAGCCGTTGCTTTCGGCCTTGATGAGGTTGTTCGCAATCAACTCTGCCAACAAAGGCGGAAAAGAATTGCCAACCTGAAGACATTGGTCCTCTCGCGAACCCTTGAATTCGATCTCGTCTGGGAATGTCTGCAGGCGTGCGGCTTCTCGTGCCGTCAAGGCTCGATTCAACCACGGGTGAATCGGAAATGCGTTGTGGCCTGGAACCAATGTAAAACTCGGCTTGTCGCGATGAAGACGTTTGAATACGTGGCTGAAATTCTTTACAACGTCGGTTCGATACCCTTTCCGAAGCCTGGCAGGAAGCGCATCAACGTCCAGTTTCCCTCCCTCGGGTATCTGTATGTAACGCTCGACTTGTAGCGGCTTGTGTTGCATTGGGACGTGGCACGTGTGGCGCAAATAGCTAACGTCTTCAGCTAAGTCTGCTATTGCCGCGCCAACTGTACGGAAAGGCTTTTGCCAATCTTCCGGTGACTCGAAGAATTTCTTCTTAGGCCAAGGAATCACATGCCCGGTTCTATTCGCGATGAGAAGAAATCGTTTGCGTCTCTGCGGAACGCCGTAATCCGCAGCGTCAAGAATTCGATGTTCTACCGTCTTATAACCGGCATTCACCAACTCTCGTTCAATTCGCTTAACGAATTGGCCGTCGTCCAAGGAGGCGAACCCCGGAACGTTCTCCATAACTACCCATCGAGGGCGGAGCTTTGCGACGATATCCACGTACGAGAAAACCAGACGATTGCGCGGGTCTATGCGTGGATCTGATGCTTCCCGCCGCGCGAGGCGGCGCTTTCCAAACACGGAGAAACCCTGACATGGCGGCCCTCCGACGACTGCAAAAAGTTCGCCCTTAACGTAATTTGAAATCTGTTTCTGGACAGCAGGCAGCGCAAGATCGTCAAACAAAAAGGGCACTTCCGGGTAATTGTGCCGGTGCGTGGCAGCGACTGCCTTGTGATTGTCCGCGCTTACAACGGGCCGCAAACCCGCTCTTGCAAAGCCTAACGTGAATCCCCCAGCGCCGCAGAAAAGGTCCACAAAGGTCGGCGCATCTTCGGACGCAAGAGATGGGAGGTGAACTGAGGGCTTGCTCTGGATCTGACCTTCGGTCGCGTGCGTCTGGGCTGTCTGCGTGGCAGCCGAGGCCAACCTTGCCATGGACCCGCGATATGGAAGTATGCGCTCCCATACTGATTTTGCCAGCACTCGCGCTAGCAGAGGCGGAACGGCGTTTCCGACGAGGATGCACTGCCGACGCCGGTCACCTTCAAAGATGTAATTGTCGGGAAACGTTTGCAGTCGCGCTGCCTCTCGTGGGGTAAGGCTCCGGTCAAGTAAGGATGTACAGGCAAAGCGTTGTTGCCCGGTACGATCGTTAAGGATGGAAGGTCGCGGTGGAGTCGCTTGTAGGTGCTTCCAAAATTCTCTCGGCGGATCTCTTTCGGAAGCCCCTTAGCCGGAGGCAACATTCCTCCCTCAGGAATAAACCGGTAACGCTGAATTACTTTTTCTGAATGGTCGAGAGCGATATGGTTTGGGATCTCATTTGACTTCGTTGCAAGATCGGCGATGGCTTCGCCAACAGTTGCGTACGAAGTTCGTCCGACACCGTGGGTTGGCGCGGGGAATTCGTAACTTATCCGTGGATCTGCGAAGGCCACGAATAGCGCGCGCCGCCGATGTTGTGGGACACCATAGTCAGCGGCGTTGAGAATTGTAAAGTGGGCGTGATATCCGATTTCATGGAGTCGTTTCAATACGTAATCCCGATAACGTCCTTTGTACTCAGTGAGGATCGCCCTCACGTTTTCCATCACCACGGCTTGGGGTCGAAGGCCGTCCACTATCCGAATGAACGCATCGACAAGATCGTTACGCGGATCGCTCGAAAGCCGATCACCTAACGTGGAGAATCCTTGGCAAGGGGGTCCACCGATAACGACGTCTGGCCGCCTTCCTTCCGTCGCCTCAGCAATTGCCGACACCGTAAGGGTGCGGATATCGGCGAGGATGAAAGGAACATCGGGCCAATTTCTCCGATGTGTTGCCTGGGCACCCGGATCAACATCAGTGCCAGCTAGCAATTGAAATCCGGCCTGGCGGAAGCCTAAATCGAGCCCGCCACCCCCCACGAAAAGCCCAAAAACTGTTGGAACACCTCGTACCGTACGCGCGCGAGTCGATCGCGCGCTGCGAGATTCGATCGAGAAATCAGATAAAAGCTTCTTCCCAGTCTTCTTTTTCAAGTCAATCACTCAGAGGTCGATGTTCAACGATTGAACTACATGTTCCCAGTCGATCGGGATACCCACTCCAAGGCGGTATCGCGTTTTGCTGACGTAGCCGTAATTGCGGAGGAGCGTCAGTTCAGCTTGGAAAGGTGTCCGTACGCGTGGTCGGCTGCGACCAGAGACCTTTCTCATCACCTTCAAGTCATCAGCCATGCGGTCTTCTAAGTAACCCAAGTACTCGCCGTACGATGTCTCGTTAAAGGTCGGGATCCCCCGCGAGCCGCTCCTTGTAAACGCAAGCGGATCTGACGCAAACCTTTGTTCTGACAGACGGTGGACATAATGGAGAAAAGAACCGTAACGCCCCGTCTGGAGAAGTGACGCGCCCACATACTCGATCGCTGCTGCCGAATTTGCCCCACCGTAGCGTTCACAAATCGTCATATAGCGATATCCGTAATCTGTCGGACGCCCATCACTGTCAATCCACTGCAATTGCATAAGAGAACTGTCGAGATCTTCCCGGTAGCTATGCGCCCGGTCGCGAACCCCTTGCTTCTTCTGCCTTCCAGGGCGCTCGATTCCGCTTGCAAACATCTCCCACGCTTTGGATTCGTCAATGACGTGAGCATTCAACATCGCGACTAGGTTTTCCTTTAGTCCGTCAGCTCGGCCCTCAAAAATCTGACTAGCACCAACACCATCGTCCCTCAGAACTCGCGTGAAAACTCCCGGCGTCGCATAGAGACTCCCAGTGACTATCCACGGCGTAAGCACACTCTCGGTAGCTAGCCACTCGAACCAGAATGTCCGCCAAACACGGGTAAGGAATTTATCGTCTGCGGTGTTCGCGAGGTATGCGAACGGGTCTTTCCCAGGAGCAACCCGCTCTATTGCTGCGCGAAGATCGCTTGGAATGCGGGGATCTTGTGACACCTCGGAAGCAGACAAGCGCTTAGCGGTTTGAAGGAACCTGAAGAATGCGTCTCGCGTCGTCGACCCTTCCCGCATATGCACCCACTGCGTTTTCGGATGGGCCGCTGTCGCCCGAACTGTGCTTGGGGTCGTGATTAGCTCAAGAGGCCGCACCATATGCAGCCGCCCAGCGTATGGGGTCGGGCTCGACAGGTCCGGTGTCTCGGTTCGAAATACCCCTATAGCTTTGTTTCCGCTGATGTTGCTAATGACATCACTGACGTACTCGGCTGGCGTGGGGTGCGTGGCGTAGGTGCTCGGTACAACGATCGCCGCTCCGCTATACCCTTTGTGAATGTAGCTGTGTGCTTGTCCGATCGCGGTAAGCAAGCCGTGCACGCCTTCTTGCTGGCGCTTGTATTCAATGGCAATGTCCCGTTGCGTTCCTGTTCCTGATTCAAGCAGGGATACAAGGCCATCGGCTTTAGGCCAAGGGGAAGACGAAGGCTCGAAGGAAGCATTGGAGCTGATCGCCGTAGGACACGTCGCCGATGAGTAACAGAGATGGGGATCTGCCGCGAACATGCGCGCCAACTCCGATGCTGCAAAGTCGGCCTCTGAGTTGTGGGTGTAGCTCATCTTCCCGTCCCCGAGTGCTGATCTTCGGGAGAATTGTTTAGAGTGCTATTGCCAAACAAATCGGGCTGCACTGCGTCTTTGCAAAAATGAGTTGCCGCCGAAATGAACCAATCCTTCAGAGTTGTACCGGATTTTGCAAGCTCGGCATACAAATCGTGTTTCAACGATGGGTCAACTTCGATGACAATTCGGCCTGAATCTCCACGCGCCATGGCTATGTAACATAACATAAGTTACATTACATAGGAGCCCATCTGGCCGTACGGGGGTGGTTAAAATCTTCACCGGCAATAGCACACAGAGCACTGAAATCCAATTCCCTACACAAACATTAATAAATCAAAACTCTAAAATACATTGAAAACAAATCACTTACATTTTTATTATTCGCTTTTTGTTCGTATCTAGTCCACGATGGAACTCTAGCAAAAGTCCCGAAACAATACAACGACGACGCCTTTAAGGAAGTAAATGATCGTCGTCGCTTCACCCTCACCCCCATCCACCACACCGCCATACCCTGGCGGGATATGGACGGTGATGGATGGTTGGATTATGCCTGCGAACTCAAGGCATCATGCCGCCGTTGTTTTGGATGAGGCCATACCGCTTTTTGCGCACCCAATCCGTGCCGCGCTTAATGCCTGCCGTCTTGAGCATCGCAGACATCTTGGCGTTGGATAGCTTTGGAAATTCCTTGAGCATTGCTAACGCTGCAGCGTCCTTCCCGTCTTTGTCCGCAACGTTGCCCCGGCGTCGTGGTGCGAGCGTTGACAAGGTTTGTGTCGGGTCGCCGACGATATGCATTCGGCAATCCGGGCTGCATAAAACCTCAAAGTCTTTGCTCTCAAAGTCGCGCTGCTTCAGGTTGGACATGAACGACGCGGACTCGTAAGGCTTCAGTGGGTTTTGCAGTCGAGTTCCCCAACAGGACGCCAAGAACGCGCCCAGATCCCCACTGCCGCGCATGGCAGACTCAAGCGTCATCGTGTCCCCAGCGTCTTTCGGTGAGTGATGCAGCATGACAACGGATTCAGCCCCGGCCCGCAACAGCGCGAAGATACTATCCGCAAACGCGCTGTTCTCATCACCACTCAAAAATCGAATCGCCGTATCTAGGATGACCACGGAGCCGGGCAGAGCCGGGTGCAGCTCGGGCGCATTCAACGTTAGGCGACCGTCGGCGCTCAAGGTCCGGCAAAACAGTGTCTCGCCAACATAGTCCATCAAACGAATTTTTCGGAGTCGGTCCGTGAACGGTCCGAGTGAGACCTCTGGGCACAGATAGATCACGCGACTTGGTCGATGGGTGACTTCAAAAAAATCAAATAGCTTTTCTCCGGTCAGAAGAGCGTGGGCAATATTAAGAGCGATCAGGGATTTGCGCTCGCGAACCGGCGCGGCGATTGCGGTCACCCCTTCACGCTGCAGAAAGCCGTCAATGAGGAATGTTACCGGAGGTGCATTCGCCATTTCGTTCCGCGTGTGGAAGAGCGTCTGCCAATCCGCAAGATTGGCGCGCGGCTCCGGCCCTTCCAGTTCTTTGCCGCCGCCGATCGTGATCACCGGCTCCGGCTCACCTTGCGGGTACTTGCACACGTTGGCAATTACCCTGTCCAGTTCGTCCACGTCCAGCGGGTTGGCGGCCATCCGTGTTTCATTTGTCCTATACGCGAACGCCCGGACCATCTCATCGTCCGCGCCGTCCGCTCGCAACTTGCCGAGTATGCGGACCATTGAATCGTTCCGCCATTCTGTAATGGGCCCTTTCCCCTCAAGCACACGCTCTTTCTTGCGTCCCTCAATTGAGCGCACCACGCCCGGCACAGGTGCGAGTGGCTCGTCCGCAAGGAGCTCGTAAGGTTCTCCGCTGTCCGGATGAATAGATCCGACGGCGATCACATACCCGCCGACGCTCTTCACATCGCCGAAGAATCCGTCCAGCTCCCAACCAGTCACGCTGTCCCGCACGCCAGCGAAATACATCTGTACGCCGTACTCGGGCGTGACCCCGTCCTCTTTGCTAACGCGGCGGCCCGTGCGGACGGTGTACGTCGTGGGCATTCCGTTATGCTTGCACCACGCTTGAAAGTCTTCTAAACATCGTGCCCCGTGGTCTGCGTCAAACACGGTTAGGTCGCTCGGCCCGGTTGAAATCGCCACGTTCGCGTTCGGCGTTCGCGTCCACCATTCGCGGACTTGCGATTCATCAGTTGTGGCGTCCTTGAACCCGTGAGGGGTCATTGGTGCTTTGGATTGCGGCCAGCAAGGAAAGACGTGCCAGCCGCGCTTGATGCAATCGAGGGCACTGTGGAGAGGAGATGCTAGTATGTCCATTGCGCGTCCTCCTCAGGCTCACCTTCTGGGCCCGCGAAGCGGATAACATCCGAATGCTCCCTCGCAAAGTCACGCCAACTGCGCCCATCATCGAGCACCAAGTCATCTGACACACACACCCTTACCACGAACAGCCCGCAAAGTGTCGAATCTGTCATAAGTAGCTTGCGGGCGTAATAGGCCTTGAAGTTGTTGTTGAACTTGTAGCCGTCTGAATGTTCTGTATCCGCTCCTTCATATCGGATGTCGTTCGCGAGCACCTCTACGCCGGATATGTTTCGTCCTTCCGCACGAAGCCCTCGCGCTTTGCGTAACATTTCTTCAAAAACACTCGGATTTTCCCGGTCAAACTGATGGAACCTCGCTTGATTGGTTCCGTCTGATGGAATCTCTTCACCTAAGACACGCTTAGCGCGCTTCGAATTTTGAAATGCTTTGGCGATACTTTCGTATTGCTCCCAGTCGTTCGTAACAATATCCCGACGGAATCGTTTTGACCATTTCACCCATTCAACTTGGGGGTGGGCCTCGACTGTCCGCAAGATCACGAGTGAAGGATGGGTTGGTGCCATCTCAGCTACTCTCCTTGCGACGGCGGCGGGAAGGGATATCGGTTGCGCTGTCGGATCGCCCTGCGCGCAACCGATATGGAAAATGCGTTTATTACCAGGGTCAATCAAACCGAAAATAGAAGGCATCATTTTGCTCCGATAAGATTTTGGTGTTGCTCGTAATGCTCCTTCGATCCTATTCTTTAGGTGAGCCAAGTTTTAGCCACTTAATCATGGCACACAGACTTTCTATCCCGATCCGCTTCGAATTCTTGAGAACCCCGGCGATATGGGAGCTGCGCACGGTGGAAGGAGATCGTCACCATAGCGCACAACTTTTTGCGTTTTCGAGAGTCTTGTCTGATGACTCACTTGACGCGTTTAAGCTCACCGAGTTGGATGGTTGGAAACGTCGCGACGAGTTCTTCGAGATAACAGATGGGAATGACGCTAAACTCTTGAAATTTCTTGCGAAGGTGGGTGTGTGGTCGAATATGGAGATATCCGGCCATTGGTCGCAAGAGGTGATGCGGCATTGTCGCGAAGGTCATCCGGTTCCCATTAGCGTGCAAGGCTTGTGGAGGTTTCGAGAGGGACTCAAGTGGGCACTGTTGAACAAGAGGGAATTTAGGGAGCGCGATGCGCCTCGATTGTCTCGGCCTGAGACGGGCCTCCAACTAGTTCAACGTTCCGGAATCGAATTTCCGCTGCGTTTCGAGTTGGAAAGCGTCGCATCGGGCCTCGTAACGATCACGGACGCATATCACATGCTGCTCGCCACGGTATTCGCGGACGTTGCACGCGGTATACGATTTAAGACTTGCAAGCGAAGAGATTGCCTGAGGCCTTTCGCTATCGAGTCGAAGCACGTGCGGATATTTTGCAGTCAGTATTGCGGACATTTGGTATCGCAGCGCAAGAAACGGCAGAAAGAACAAATGGAAAAGCGGGCAGAGCGACGTCGCGCTAAGAAATCGGGGAAGTGACTCGCCATTGCGCACTGATCTTGGCGTCGGAAATGATTTCTACGGTGGCTCGTAGAGAGATTCGATTTGTTGATAGCCCCGATCATTGCGTGTTCGACCCGGGTGACGAAGTTGGAGATGTTGGGCACTCCTTGAAGCACGGTTAGCTCGACGATCGCCGAATAGTCGGGGAGACGCCTACGCTGCTCGTACGGATATTCGTGCAGCTTCCGAAAAGTCTCACGTCCTCGCGGGTGAGCGAAAGGGCGAGTGTTTCCCGTATTCATGTGAGCAAGTTCAAGGTGCTCTGAGTACTCCGAAACGATCTTCGCAGAATCGACGTAGAGGACCGTGTGCGGCTTGCCAATATATTCTGCGGCGGACATCAGCGTAATCAATCGATCAAAGTTCAGCCAAAAAAATACTCGCTCATTCAGGGTTCGGAACCACGACGCAACATCACAGTCGGTGAGGCAAGAGGCTAGCTTTTTCGCCGACAACGGTTTCTGATCGCGTATCACCGCGTTGCCGTGCACTGGATGTGCTATCCGCAAAGATGAACAACGCTGAACACTCAGTATCTCAGACCGCAAGGGCCCTGGGACTTCGAAACGATCCAACAGGCTCCGGGTGCTGAGCAGGCCGTGGCGCTGCATACCGGGCCAGCGCCCAAGCCGAGCCATGTGGTACAGCACCGGATACCGTTCACAGAGTTGCTGACAGTTATAGCCACGGCTTCCGTCTCGCGCCCGAGGCAAAGATCCGACCGCGAATTTTGGTGTCGTCTAGCTGATTGGTGGTAACTTGCGTTTTCCCGATTCGTATTCGGATATGATCTTCTTGCTCAATTGCAGAAAAACAGATTCCCGAAGATAAGGCGCTGCCTCGGTCCTGACTTTACGAGGAACATGCTTCCCCTTCCAATTCTCCTTCATGCCGTAATAGTCCGCATGTACGTATGCCCCATCCCTGTAGTAGACATACAAGCATGGTCGCTGAAAATATATCCCCGTGCGTTTAAGCGCAGATCGCCGTATTTCAAGTTGGTAGCGTTTGTTTTTCACACAAACGGAGATCAGTATCTCTTCTTGGAATGCTTTGCGGCAACGGAAGGGGTCAGGCGGATGTTTGTGCTCTGCGGTGAGCTTGTCGCAAAGCTTCTTGACCGACTGAAGCTGCAGACGATTGCAATTGCCCAGCTTTTCGATCAGACTCGAGCTCAGCTCCCCAACTTTCCTGCCTTCGCGGCGCTTCTGAGTAGCCTTCTCTTCATCGTGCTTTAACGCGTCCAACCTTAAGCGGAGGTTCTCGCGAAAATCTATCGTTTCATTTTCGTTTTGCATAGAGAGTCAGGCTACGACCAACGGGCTCAGACACTTACAGCGGCGTTCTGGTTTAGCGAAACCAGAACCACCAAAGTTTTTTCTATAAGCTTGAGGAGATTGCTGAAAAAATCGACCAGCTTGGTAAGGAAGGCGAGAACTAACAGAATTGTACTGATATGGTCCAAGAGAACCACCTCCCCGGACACAATAGATACCGAGTTTTTAGATGCTATCATGCCGGGACGCGTCGCATTCCTTGACAGCTGGAACTTCGCTGAGACTTAAGTCATCGCATACGCGAAATACGGCGCACCATCAAGAATCAGCATTCGGAAGTCAACTCTTTGACTTCCCATATCTCCAGAGTACGATTCAAGAAAAAGGCACGGTATCGCGGACGTAGTCGTCGGGACAGTCCTATCCGCACCAACATCGCGAAACCATCAGTTTCGGGCGAAGGCGGCGGAAGGGCGGAATTGAAGGCCCGACCGCGCGGAAGGTCGGAATAATGCTACAACGAATAATCTCGATTAAGAACGTGGGACGATTCAAAAATTGCGCCGCCAGCGGCGATGTAACTTTTCGGCGATACACACTTGTGTTTGCTGAGAACGCTCGAGGTAAAACGACTCTCTGCGACATATTCAGATCCCTTTGCACGAACACGCCCGCCATCGTAATTGGCAGGGCCACGCTCGGGGCCCAAGCTCCTCCCGAGATACAGGTTCTAACAACGGCGGGGAACATAGCCTTTCGCAATGGCACATGGAATGGCGCCGGTCCGGACATCGCCATATTCGACGGTACCTACATCCGCGAAAACGTCTTTGCAGGGGATGCGGTCGATACGGAACACCGCCGGAACCTGTACCGAATCATCATTGGCGCGCAAGGCGTGGCGCTTGCAGCGGGTCTTGAGGAACTCGAAAATCAAATCAGAGCCAAAAACACAGAAATTCGGGATAACCGGATACAAATGGAACGCCATTTGCCACCGGGCATGAGCGTGGAAGCCTTCCTCGGCCTCGCGACTGATCCGGAGATTGATGCCAACATCGCAGCCAAAGAGCAGGAATTGCACGCCGCGCGTCAGGCCACCCAGCTACAGCAGAAAGCGGGTCTTGCCGTACTAACCGTTCCTGTCTTTCCGGCAGCCTTCGCAGAACTATTAGCGAAAACATTCGCGAACGTCGCGGCAGACGCGGAGCAACGCGTAAGCAAGCATATTGCGCTCCACCGGATGCAGGGGCACGGTGAAAATGGCTCACAGAGGGTCTGCAATACATCGCGGACGGTCACTGCCCGTTTTGCAGCCAACGTCTAGACGCAGTCGAGCTTATCAAGGACTACATGTCCTTCTTCGGTCGCGAATACCACGCGTTGAGAGATCAAGTGACCGGACTCAAGCGCCAGGTGGAAGCCGTTGTCGGGGAGCGCGTGGCGGCCTCACTGGAGCAAACGGTATTCCAGAACAGTAATGCAGCTGAAACCTGGCGTCAGTATTGCGATGTCGTGGCGCCGGAGCTGCCAGAGGCCGACAGAATTCGAGAAATCATCGACGCTCTTAAGGAATCCGCGCAGACGCTGCTCGACGTAAAAGCCGCAACGCCGCTCGATGCGGTGCCTCCCGACGAGCGCTTCACGCGAGCGCTCGGCGATTTCGAGGCCCTGCGCACATCCTTCGGGACCTATAACACCTCTGTGGCCGCAGCTAACGGCGTAATCATCTCGCGAAAGCGCGAGGCTCAGGCTGCAAACGTTCGCGACGTGGAAAGCGCACTCGCGCGCCTGAAAGCGCAAAAAGCTCGATACACGCGCGATGTCCAAGCGTTGTGTGATACAGATTTGCGTCTTCAAGGTGAAAAGATAGCAGCCGAAGCCCAAAAAGCGACGGCACGCCAGCAGCTCGACACCCATACCCAACAGGTGATAACTCAATACGGCCAACGCATTAATTGGTATCTCGAACGCATCAATGCGAGCTTCAGGATTACAACGCCCATGCACACATATCGCGGGGGCCCGCCAAGCACCAACTATCAAATCGTCATTAACCAAAATGCCGTCGATCTAGGGGACTCGGCGACACCGCTCGACAGGCCAAGTTTTAAGAACACGCTGAGTGGTGGCGACCGGAGCACTCTCGCGCTTGCCTTTTTCTTTGCCCAACTGGAGCAGGATGCGAATCTCGGCAATAAGATCGTTGTGTTCGACGATCCTTTCGGCAGTATGGACGGTTTCCGGCGCAGTCACACGATCAACCAGGTATACCGATGTGGGCAGAATTGCGCACAGGTGGTGGTTCTGTCTCATGATCCGGGATTCCTCCACCTCCTCTGGGATCGCGTCACGCCAATCGAACCGTAAGTCCCTATGGATGGCCCGCATCGGCGAGGAAAACACAACGATTGCCGAATGGGATATCGAAAAAGCTGTTCAGACGCGTTACCTTGCGGACCTCAGCACATTGCAAAAGTTCTTTACAGACGGAGAAGGCAACCCGCGCGACGTTATCCAGAAAATCAGGCCGGTACTGGAGGCCTATTGCCGAAATCTTTACCCAACGCAATTCGGTGAGCAAGAAACGATGGGGAGCATCGTCGGAAAAATCCGAGACGCCGGTGCGGCGCATTCTCTCGCTTTAATCGTCGATGACCTTGACGAGCTGAACATCTATTGCCGCCGCTACCACCACGGCGAAAATCCGAATGCGGCAACGGAACCCGTGGAGGACGCGGAGCTGCAAGGGTATATCAAACGGACTCTAAAACTCGTCGGTTGCTTACTGTAGTCGCCCCATCGAAGTGGTCACAGTTTCCTGCCATTGGCAGCAGACGCTTCTGCTGGTGTCAGCGGGAAATTGGGTTAGCCCCTGTCGGCAATCGGAAATGCAATTTCTAGCAAGGTGCTCATACGAATACCTCTTCCACGTGAATGTCGAGCTTGCAATTGGCGACGCGCTTGACCTTTCGGGAATTCACAAGCCGTCATCGCACATCACACGACTCCGTTGCCCGGACGCTCATCCTGAACCACTCGGCAAGCACAAAAAGGGCATGGCACCGCTTCCGCCATGTGTGAGCGTTCCATTGCGAGAATGTCAGTCTGAGAAACACGGTACTTCCTTGCCCGGATTGAGTACTCGCTTTAGAATTCGCTGCTGGACGGTAGACCGCGTAACACACTGATTTGAAAAATGGTCGGGACGGGCAGATTTGAACTGCCGACCCCTCGCACCCCAAGCGAGTGCTCTACCAGGCTGAGCCACGTCCCGACGGGTCTCTTCCCAAGGCTGAGAAGAAGGGGTATCAACCAAGATTCTACACGAGCCACCCTGCTACTGCGAGGGCGGCACAAACTCCTTCGGCGCCTCGGACCCTTCGCCGAAGAAAAACGCGTCCATCTGCTGCACCAAAAATTCCTGGTGCTCTTTCTTCCACGGCTGCAGCCGGTATTCGTTGAGCAACATCTTCTGGTGCTCGGTCCACTGCTGCCAAGCCTGCTTAGAAACGTTGTTGTAGATCTTCTGGCCAAGTTCGCTGTCGAAGGGAGGCTCGTCCAGCCCCTCAGCTTCGCGGCCCAGCTTTACGCAATGCACCATGTGCGCCATACGCTTATTGTAAACGCTAACCTAGCGTGCCCGCTTCGGCCGCTTCTCCGTCCGTCGCGGCTCTTCTTCCACCACCGCAAACTGCAGCTTCCGCTGGGAGCGATCGATGCGGTCGAGCACCACCCGCACCTGGTCGCCCAGGGAATACGTCTTGCGGCTGCGCTCGCCGATGATCTGCTTCGTGTTCTCGTGATAGTTGAAGTAATCGCCCTGCAGCGTCGCCAGCGGCACTAAACCTTCAACGAATAGATCGGTGAGTTCAACGAAGAGCCCGTATTTGGTCACGCTCACGATGAGCCCGGCGAACTCCTCGCCCACCCGGTCCTGCATGAACTTGATCTTCTTCCACTCCAGCAGTTCGCGTTCGGCATCGTCGGCGCGCCGCTCCGCCTGGCTCGACTCTTCCGCGATCTGCTTCAGCTGATCTTCAGGGATTGGCCCGCCCAGCGCCGCGCGAGGCTCTTCTTTCTTGCCGCGCTTGCGCTCGTGGCCCTCCGGCTTCGACCACGGCGATGGACTGCCGAGTTCATTCACCGTCCCGCCCACTCCCACCGGCACCCCATGTTCGCGCTCCTCCGCCTGCTCCTTCAGCACCTGCTTCAGAATGCGGTGCACGATCAAGTCGGGATAGCGGCGGATCGGCGAGGTGAAATGGGTATAGCTCGACGCCGCCAGTGCGAAATGCCCCTCGTTCTGTTCCGAGTAGCGTGCCTGCTTCAGCGAGCGCAGCATGAGATAGCTGAGAATCCGCTCTTCCGGTTTCCCTTCAAGTTTTTGCGTCAGCTTCTGGTACATCCTCGGCGTGATGTGCACTTCTTTCGGGATCTCGATCGGCTGGGCATTGCGTCCGCTGCCATAGCGCGCACGCTTGTCGGCCTTCACGTGCACACGTTCAATCGGAAGGCTGCCGACTCCCAGCGAGTATCCGAAACTCGCCGCCAGGGTCTCGAACTCATACACCCGCTTCGGCTCAGGCTTCTCATGGATGCGATACAGCGACGCAATCCGCCGCTCCTCAAGATACGTCGCCACGCTCTCATTCGCCGCCAGCATGAACTCTTCAATCAGCCGATGTGCTTCGTTGCGCTCCGAGCGCGTAACGCCCTTCATCAATCCTTGTTCATCGAACTCGATCACCGGCTCGGGCAGATCGAAGTCAATCGATCCGCGCTTCTGCCGCTTGCGATTGAGAATGCCCGCCAGATCGCGCATCAGCTCGAAATTACTGACCAGCGGCGCATAGCGTTTGCGCAGTTCCGCGTCTCCCTGCAGAATTCCGTGCACCGCGTTGTAGGTCATGCGTTCCGCCGAACGGATCACGCCCTCACTCAATTCGTAGCCAACAATCTCTCCGTGGGGATCGATTTCCATCACGCACGAGAGCACCAGCCGGTCCACCTGCGGCCGCAGGCTGCAAATGTCCGTCGAGAGTTCCAGCGGCAACATCGGTACCGCTCGATCCGGGAAGTACACCGAGGTCCCGCGCAGCCGCGCCTCCAGATCGATGTCCGATTCTTCCGTGACGTAATGCGCCACGTCGGCAATGTGCACCTGCAACTGAAAATTGCCCCCGGGCAGTTTCTGCACCAGCACCGCATCGTCGAAATCGCGGGCCGTCTCGCCATCAATCGTCACAATCGGCAACGAGCGGTAGTCCCGCCGATGCTTCAACTCTTTCGCCGGAATCTCCGGGCTGAACTCCCGCGCCTCCGCCAGCACGTCCGCCGGAAACTGGTGCGGCAAATGATGTTTGCGGATGATGATCTCGGTGTCGACGCCGAAATCGTCCTCGTAGCCGAGAATCTCCACCACCCGTCCCCGCGGGCTCTGCGTCGGCGACGGCCAATCGGTGATCTCGACGTTCACCACCAGGTCGTCCAGCTTCGTCCACTCACGGCGACGTGCCTCGGTGCCGATCACCCGGTCCGTCTCTGCGCTTTTCGCCTGCTTGCGACCATTCCCTTCCTGGTCGCTTTCCAGCCCCGGAGGCCATTCGAGTCCCTTGGGAATCACGATGTCCTGGGTAATCTTCTCGTCGATGGGCCGCACGAAATTCATCCGATCGCCGGAGTGAAAGGTTCCCACCACCGTCGTGTGCGCCCGGTTCAGGGTGCGGAGAATTCTTCCCTCTGCCCGACCGTCGCGCTTGTTGGCAACAATCTCCACCAGCACTTCATCGCCATGCATCGCCGAACCAATGGCCGGCGGCGGCACATAAATATCGCCTGCGATCTTGCTGCGCGTCTCCTCGTCGTTTGGCAGCACGAAGCCATAGCCGTCGCGATGCATGCTCAGTTTTCCCGCCACCAGGTTCTGGCTGCGCGCCGCCTTCGGCATCGAATAACGGCCGGCGGCAGCGGTCACCAGCTTGCCGCGCTTCACCAGGGACTCCAACCGTCGCGCCAGTTGGTCGCGGTCCTGTCCTCGCAGGCGCAACTCGCGCACCAACTGCTTGTAATTGGCGGACTGATGCGCCTGGCCTTCGATGTGAGAGAGGATTTGTTGGTCGCTGAGCATATTCAGGGTGATTGGATGCCGCGCAAAGGCAAGCTACGGTCTTAGGCTTAGTCCGAAAACTAAGCCTTCGCACTCTCACATAGTAGGTCGATTTGCTGATATAAGAAATGCCAGAGCTGTTGGAATATTTACATCAGACGCTGGCAAGTATTCCGGCAGAACGATTAAACTGGGCGTACGCACCCGCGAAAATTCAGGACGCCTGGTGTTTCTCGCGATCGTTTTGATTTGGTCAGCAACGTGCGAGTGAGAACTCGCTCATTCCCTTGAAAGGATTTCGTTTTCCAATGTGGAAGCCTAACGCTACCGCTCCTGGCAGCACCGCAACTCCCGAGCCGGCTCGTCCGACGACTGCTCCTGCTCCTTCGGTCTCTTCGTCCGTGGAACCCACTCCTGCTCCCGCACCGCGCAATGCCGCGGTCAACACCGCCGAGCAAGCCACCATCGGCAAGTCGCTGGTCATCAAGGGTGAGGTCACTGGTTCGGAATCGCTGTACATCGATGGCCGCGTGGAAGGTTCCATCAACCTGCCCGGCAATCGCGTCACCGTCGGCCGCAACGGCGTAGTCGCCGCCAACATCAATGCCCGCGAAGTCGTCGTACTCGGCAAGGTGAAGGGCAACCTCACCGCCAGCGACCGCGTGGACATTCGCAACGAAGGTTCGCTTACCGGCGATGTCGTGGCCCAGCGCATCAGCATTGAGGATGGCGCATTCTTCAAGGGCGGCATCGATATCCGCAAGCCAGGACAGAAAGACGCGGCCAGCGAGCCCGTCGCCGCAGCCAGCGCCAAGACTGCGTAATCCAACCGATCGCAACCCGGGCGGAATGCAAGTTCCGCCCGGATGAACCACAGGTGTGCGCCCGCCTGCGTGGTCCTTTCCCCGAGGTGCACCATGTTGCAAAGACTGCTCAACCTGATTTCCTTCGGCTGCCATCACCGCCGCATCTCCAAGCCCTTTGCCGCCGCGCGCCAGGCGCAAGGCTCATCGAATCCCGCCTGGGAACAGCCCGTTGCAGGCCATTACGTCGTTTGCCTGGAGTGTGGGAAGAAGTTCGGTTACGACTGGTCGCAGATGAAAATGATCCGCTAACCGCCTGCTGTTAAGGCTCGATCCCGCCGCTAATCTCTTCTGAAATCTCCGCCGGGGCTTCCACCGCCGCGTTCTTTTTCCGCAATGATCGCGGCAACTCTGACCGCATCACCTTGAGACCCACTACCACGACTGCGGCCCACACCACGGTCGCCAACGCCAGGGCAAGCAAGTCGCCGCGCCGCGAGGCCTCTACCGGAATAAATCGAGCTGCATACCACGCCGCCGCCCCTGCCAGCACCGCGGTGCAGAACGCCTTCATCAACTCGCCCCACTTCAACTCCGCGAATCGCACCAGTTGATTGCGGTCCAGCAGGATCACCATCGTAAGCGTATTGAGCAGGATGCCAATGTCGGAAGCGATCGCCAGCCCGACGACGCCGCGCTGGTGATAGAGCAGGTTATAGATCGGGATCGACGCCGCCGTGATCAGCGTGCTTGCCACCATCGGTACGAGGGTGTTGCCCGCCGCGTAAAAGGCGCGGGCATACAAAGCCTGTGCCGACCACAAAGCCAGCGAGAGCGCAAACCAGAAGAAATAAAGTGCCGTCTCCTGCGAGTCGTGAAATCGGAAGTGCCCCCGGCGATAGACCAGGTCGATAATCGGCAAAGCTGCCGCCATCATCCACGCACTCATCAGCAGCGAAGCCGAGACCAGTTTGTACACCGACTCATTCACCAGGCGCGCAAACTCCTGCCGCTTCCCTTCACCAAAGAGCCGTGCGAAGAATGGAAGAGATGCCTGCCCCGTCGCTTGGCCTAGCACCGCAATCGGCACCGCGAACAGGCGCTTGGCGTAATTCAGGCGCGTGATATCGCCTGCCCCATGGCTGGCGAAGAACCGCAGGATCCAGTCGTCCGCCGTCACCAGGGAAACGCCCAGCATCAGCGGGATCGATAGCTTGATCCATTCGCGAAAGCCACGGTCCCGGAAATCAAAATTGAGATGAAAACCGATGTTGGTGCGCGTAGCCCCAATCGCATTCACCAGGAATGGCCCCGCAAAAGCTCCGACCAGCGCGCCCACCGCGAGCGAGGCGATTCCATAACGCCGCGCCCCTACGACTCCTCCGAGGATGATGAAGACGTTGTAGAGCAACGGTCCGAACGCCGGCAGCAGGAAAAGTCGCCGTGAGAGCAGCACCGCGGAAATCACTCCGCCCACATAGAAAAAGATCTGTGCCGGCAGCAGGATGCGCGTGAGGTTTGCACAGAGCTCGACCTGGGCGTTGGTAAACCCGCGAAAATACCAGCGCGTAAAGGCGGTGGTATAGACCTCTCCCAGCGCGATCAGCACCAGGAGAACCGCCGTGATGATGGTAATGATGGCGGAAAAGGTCTTCTTGGCGTCCTCTTCGCGCGATTGCGAGAGGTAGCGGGTGTAGATCGAAATAAAAGTAATCGAGGCGGTGCCACCCGCCAAAATGTAATTCAGCCAGTCCGGCAAGGTGAACGCCGCAACGTAAGCGTCCGTCTGCGTGCCCGCTCCGAACGCCCAGGCAATGTATGCCTCGCGCGCGTACCCGATGACCCGCGAGAGCATGACGGCCGACATCAGCAGCAGCGTGGCGGAAAATGCGCTGTGCTGATGCGAAGGCCGCAGGGCGCGGGCGGCGCGGCTGAAAAAACTGTTGGGGTGGGCGGACATCACGCCGATTCTACATGGCTTTGTTTTCTCTACCGCAGCGCGCTGCGCTTCAGCGTCGCACCGCCATTCACAATCGGTTTCAGCCCTGTACGCCTTCGCTGGTAAAATTCTAGAAATGATCCATCCCTGGCACGACATCAGTCCCGGCGAACACGTTCCGCAGGAATGCAACGCGGTCATCGAGATCCCATTCGGATCGAGCGTCAAGTACGAACTCGACAAGCAGAGCGGCATGATCAAACTCGATCGCGTGCTCTACTCCGCTGCCTACTATCCCGCGAACTACGGGTTCATTCCGCAAACCCTCGCCGAAGATGACGACCCGCTCGATATCCTCGTCTTCTGCCAGGAACCGGTCGTGCCGCTCACCATCATCCAGGCGCGTACCATCGGTCTCATGACCATGATCGACGGCGGCAAGCCCGATCATAAGATCATCGCCATCGCCACCAAGGATCCCGAATTCAACTCCTATACGGAAGCCCGCGAGATGCCGGCACATCGCCTGCAAATGCTGCGCCGCTTTTTCCTCGACTACAAAGTGCTGGAAGGCAAAGAAGTGGAAGTCGACGAGTTCCAGGCCGCCGCCGCAGCGTTTCCCATCGTTGAGGACGCGCTCGCCCGTTACAGTAAGCAGCGCCGTAAAGGCTTCAGCAAGACGAGCCTGTAAACGCCTGCACGAACGTGCAGGCGTGACTGGCTTCACTGCATTGTGTAACCCACATCACCGACTCCATCCATCCGTTCGCGTATTCTCGAAGCCGTTGAGGGATGACGCTTGGCTTTGGCAGTATGCGTTAAGTTGAATCTTTTCAATATTTTGGCTATAACTCCATTGTTTGGAATATTTTGCAAGTCTTACAGGGGCTAAATTGCTGAAAACACAGGGGAGTCCTCCTGGAGGGGTAGTGCGTGGCGATCCGGTTTGGCACGCCGGGCCTTGCTTCTAATAGGGGATTGTTCTGATACATTGGTTGAGGTACAACAGCACCAATGTCCAACCTCCTCCATTTACGCGCTGCCGTCCTTTGCTTGCTCCTGACGGTGCCAGCCCTTGCGAGCCCGGTGGATACCGCCGTTCCTCGCAAAGCGGTCGGCAAACATCACGCCCACGCGCGGACGATTCCAGCTCGCCACAACGCGGGCCGTCCGATGCACGGGTAAGTGATTCCATCCTCTCGATCCGCTTGGTTGAGGCGCCACCCACTCCCTGGGAAGTTGTCGCTATAATCGCGCTCGATGAAAGTCGCGACCAAGGTTCTTCTTCTGCTCCTCTGTACCTGCCCCGTCTTTTCGCAAAACCCGAAATCCATCGCGCCAAAAACGACCTACATTCGTGCCGGCCACTTGTTTGACGCCACCTCCGAGAACCTGCGCGACAACGTCGTGATCATCGTCGAGGGCGACCGCATCAAGTCGGTAGAAGCCACGAGCTTTCCCATCCCCGCCGGATCCACGGTCATCGATCTACGCAACGCAACCGTCCTCCCCGGCCTGATCGATTGCCACACCCACTTGGCCTTCCGTGCCGACCGCTACGATCCCATCAACTACTTCCGTGATACGCCGTTCAAGCAGGGCTTTACGGCCGTTCGCAATGCGCACTCGACCTTGCTCGCCGGCTTCACCACGGTCCGCGATGTCGGATCCCCGCCTTTTGCCGCCGTCGATCTGCGCAACTCGATCAACGAGGGCTTCATCTCCGGCCCGCGTATCGTCGCCAGCGGTCCCGGGATCACCATCACCGGCGGCCATGGTGATATCAACGGCTTTTCCCCCGAGACACAGGTTGGGCTCTTTCCCGACAAGCGCGGCTACCAGGTCGCCGACGGCGTCGATCAGGTCCGTGAAACCGTTCGCGCCCAGATCAAATATGGCGTCGACGTCATCAAGGTCCTCGCAACCGGAGGCGTCCTCTCTCAAGGCGACAGTCCCGGCGCTCCCCAGTTCACCTTCGACGAGCTCAAGACCGCCGCCGACGAAGCCCATGCCGCCGGCCGCAAGATTGCCGCCCACGCGCACGGCGCCGAGGGCATCAAGCGCGCCATCCTCGCCGGCTTCGACTCCATCGAGCACGCCAGCCTTGCCACAGACGAAGATATCCAGCTTGCCAAGGAGCACGGCACCTACTTCGTGATGGACATCTACAACGACGATTACATCCTCGGCAAAGCCATCGAGTTCGGACTGCCCCAGGAGAACGTCGACAAGGAACGCATGGTGGGGCGCACCCAGCGCGAGAACTTCCAGAAGGCTTTCAAGGCCGGGGTGAAGATGGCTTTCGGCACCGATGCCGGGGTGTACCCCCACGGCGACAATGCCAAGCAGTTCAAGTACATGGTGCAGTACGGCATGACCCCGGCGCAGGCAATCCGGGCCGCCACCTTCAACGCCGCCGACTTGATCGGCCGCAGCAAAGACGTAGGAACGATCGAAGCCGGCAAATATGCCGATCTGATCGCAGTCTCGGCAGACCCGCTCCAAAATGTGCAGGTGCTCGAGAACGTGCAGTTCGTGATGAAGGGCGGGGTGGTCTACAAAGACAAGCTTGCGAACACCCCAATTGCAGCCATGGAGTAGGCATGATCGGACGTCCGCAAGAATCGGAAGCGGCAAAATATTACTTCACCTATATCGACGAAGTCCGCGGCGAAGACCCGCTTTCCGTCATGGTTTCGCAGTTGGATGAGGTGGAGCAGACGTTAGCGGGCGTCAGTGAAGAGCGCTCTCTATACCGCTACGCCCCCGAGAAATGGAGCATCCGTCAGATGCTCAACCATGTCACCGATGCCGAACGAGCATTCGTCTTCCGGGCTCTATGGTTTGGGCGCGGCTTCGAGACTCCGCTTCCCAGTTTCGATCAGGATACGTGCGCGCGTGGCGCAGGGGCAGACTCCGTCTCATGGCACGCGCATCTCGAAGAGTTTCGCAACGTGCGGCACGCAACCATCTCTTTCTTCCGCAACCTTCCGTCCGACACGTGGCTTCGCAGCGGAATTGCCAGCGACAATCGATTTACGGTACGCGCCCTGGCTTTTATTATTCCCGGCCACGTTGCTTACCACTTGGCGCGCCTGCGAGAACGCTACTTATGAGCGCCCGCTGCGGAACTGGATGATGCGGCGGCGATCGCGCTTGGAAGGACGCGTCGATGGCGCCGGAGCGAACTCGCGGTTCGCCCGTCGTTCTTCGGCCACTTTCTGTCGCGCCAATTTGCTTTCCTCCGTTTCGCGATACAAAGCCTGGGCAACCGGAGCGGGGCCGCGCACGTCGCTGAGGGCGAGCACCTCGATCGCAAATTCGCCACCTTCGGTCGTAACCTGCAACGAGTCCCCGACTTTCAACTCCCGGGCTGCCTTTACCGGCTGCCCTTTCAACGCCACCCGGCCGAGTTCGCAGGCCTTGGACGCGAGGGCACGCGTCTTATAGAAACGGGCCGCCCATAGCCATTTATCGATCCGAACGCCGGTCATTCCTTTTATTTTCCTCCGACCGAATCCGCTGGCGAATTGCCACAACGCCCCTGCCAAGATAACCTACAGAACGCACTCCTACATGGGTACGATTCGTAAAGTCTTCAAGGCATTTCAATATCGCGATTTCCGCTTGATGTGGATCGGGGCTTGCACCTCGAGCATCGGCACTTGGATGCAGATCGTGGCGCAGGGCTGGCTCATCTACCGGCTCAGCCACTCCGCATTCCTGCTGGCGCTGGACCAGTTTCTTGGCGGCATCCCCATTTTCCTCTTCTCCCTAATCGGTGGCGTGGTTGCCGACCGCATCGAGCGGCGACGAATCCTGTTGATGTCGCAATATGTCCAGATGGCGAGTGCCACGGTACTCACCATCCTGGTCACCACCAATCGGGTCCACATTTGGGAGATCCTCTCGCTCTCGTTCGTCTCCGGGTTGGCACAGGCTTTTGGAGGTCCGGCGTATTCGGCCCTCATCCCAACCCTGGTCGATCGGGAAGATATGCCGAACGCGATCGCACTAAACTCCATTCAGTTCAACATGGCGGTGACGATTGGACCGGCGCTGGCAGGAATCACCCTCGCACGGCTGGGAGAAAAATGGTGTTTCGGCCTGAATGCGCTTTCGTTCCTGGCGCCAGTGATTTCCCTGCTGCTCATCAAGGCACGCTATTTCCCGGAGAGCACTACCGAGTCGATGTTTGGAAGCCTGAAGCAGGGGATCCGGTTCGTCCGGCAACGCGAATCGATGACCGCGCTCATCGTTCTTGCCTTTTGCATGACGGCGCTGGCGATGCCGATGCGCACGTATATTCCTGTGTTCGTGAAAGACATCTTCCATCGCGGGCCGGAGACCTATGGAACGCTGCTTTCCTTGATGGGCGTGGGCTCGATCTGCGGATCGCTCGCGATTGCCAGCCTCGGTAACATGCGCAACAAAGGCCGGGTGGCGCTCGTGATGATGATCTGCCTGGGCGCTTCGATTTCGGTTTTCGCGCTTTCCAAGGCTCTGCCGATCAGCGATGTAACCATGGTCGCGGTGGGCGCCTCGATGATGGCCGTATTTGCGACGGTCACTTCTCTCGTGCAATTGATTACCACGAACGAAATGCGCGGACGGGTGATGAGCGTTTATAACTGTGCCTTCCGCGGCGGTATGCCCATGGGCAACCTGCTCACCGGGTGGCTGGTGCCTTTTTTCAGCGCGCCCATCGTGCTCAGTGCCAATGGCGCTCTGCTGATCCTGGTGGCAGCTTATTTTCTCATTGTGCAGCGAAAAGTGGCGGCACTGTAGTCAGGGCTTCAAGGTCTGCGACGTCACCGGGAGCCCCAGGACGGCGGAAGCGGCAGCAGTACCGGTGCGCACGCAATCGGGTACGCCGATCCCGCGAAAGGCATTCCCGGCGAGCGCGAGTCCTGGGATGGCCGCGACGCTCCTCTCGATGCGGCCGACCCGTTCCAGATGGCCCGGAGGGTATTGTGCCATCGCGCCGCGCCAGCGGTAGATGCGAAAGGTACGGGGCTGGGCGTCGACATGAACCATCTCCCGCAATTCCCGCTGCACGATTTCCAGGACTTCGCTGTCGGAGAGCTGCAGGATCGCGCTGTCATTCGCGCCGCCAAGAAAGCAGCGCAGGATGCCCTTCTCTGCCGGTGCGCGGTGGGGGAACTTGTTGTGTACGAAGGTGCACGCGCGCATACGTCGGCCTTCACTGCGGGGGACAAGAAACCCATGTCCTCCGGGAAGGCTGCGCAGGTCCGCGATATCGTAGATGAGCGTGGCCGTCAACGAAGAGCTGTAGGGAATCTGCAACAGGTCTTCAGATAGATGGTTATCGATATTCGCGACCAGGGTCCGGTAACGTTAGCGGGGGTTGCCAGGATCAACGCATCGAAAGCCTGCGTCTCGTCATTGTTCAAGTGCAGGACGTATTCGTCACCACGCCTCTCGATCGATTGCACCGCTGTGTTCAGGAGCAGCCATTGCGGTGTGAGACGGGCAACGACCGCATCCACCATCTGTTGCATGCCGTTGCGTAGCGAGGTGAAGAGCGGCGGCTTCGGCTTTCCGGCCATGGCGCCTCTCATCTTCTTATTCGCGACCAGCATGGCTCGGCTGAGACTGCCGTACCTTTCTTCCATCTCGACGAAGCGGGCGAGCGTCGCGCGCACGCTCAACTTGTCAGTGTCGCCGCCGTAAATGCCGGAGAGCATGGGATCGGCGAGACGGTCGACCATTTCCCGACCGAAGTGGCGCTCGATGAAGGCGGCCACGGTTTCGTCGCCGTGCATCGGTCGCGGGGGACGGAGGAGTTCGCGGGCCATGCGGAACTTCGTGCCCCACGAGAAGAGCGGACTGAAGGCGGTCGGCAGGATCTTCGTCGGGACGAGAAACATCAACCCGTCGGGCAGCGGGAGCAGGCGGTTCCTGGCGACGATCCACGTCTTGCGATCGTTGTCGTTGGATCCGATCAGTTGATCGCCGATGCCAAGTTCGCGGCAGAGCGCAGCCGCCCAGGGCTTTTCCGAGACGAAGGAATCAGGTCCGGCTTCAATGACGCAACCGTCGATGATTTCCGAGTACATCGCGCCACCGAGGCGGGCGCTGCTTTCGAAGAGGCGGTACTCGACCGGCGTTCCCTTGGCGCGCTCTTTCTCGAGGGCGAACGCGGCACTCAGTCCGGAGATGCCACCACCGACGATGGCTACGCGCGGCATAGTTAGATCGTCGCGACTCGCGCCGCGAGGCGGGTCTGCACGATGTCGGCGATGGCCCTGGCGAACGGAACGGAGTTGTTGAGAGACTCGGCCCGCCAGATACGCATGCCGAGCTTACCCGCAAAATCGCGGAAGCCGATATCGATGTCGTAAAGGACTTCGACGTGATCGCACACAAAGCCGATGGGCTGGAAGAAAACGTCTTTCTTCCCTTCGCACGCAAGTTGCTCGAGGGTGGCTTCTACGGTTGGGCCAAGCCATACGCCGCCGGACATGCCCTGGCTCTGAAAAGCAAAGCGCCACTGATCGTCGCTGAGGCCGAGTTTCTTGGCGACAAGGGCGGCAGTTTCACGTACCTGGGCTTCGTAGGGGTCGCCTTCGGCGATGGTGCGCTCCGGGACGCTGTGGGCGGTGAAGATGCGGAGCATGTCATGCCCGGCTTCGCCGCGAGCGATTGCGTATCCGGCACGGTGGTTTTCGGCGAAGGCCTCAATCAGTAGCGGATGGTCGTGCCAGCTCTCGACGAAATCGATGGTGAAGGGCGCATTTTTCTCGGCAACGACCTTCTTGTACATCCCCACGCTGGTGCGCGAGTTCTGTGGAGCGAGGCAGATCGCCACGCAGTGCTCCACGCCCTCCTGCGTCATTTGCTCAAGCGTGTCGGCGATAAACGGATGCCAATTACGCATGCCGATATACGTAGGCAGCCCGGTCTCGCGGTGGACGCCGTTGCGCTGGCCGACGGTGTGGCAGCGGAGCGGTGAGATGCCGATGAGCCCGTAACGATGCTGGACTTCGTGGACGACGGATTCGGGCACACCACGGCCGCCGGTGACGTACCGCATGTACTCGGGGACGTCGTCAACTTTCTCCGGGCTCCCATGGGCAATGAGCAGGACGGCGTTGCGGACATCGGCCATTAGCGCGAACTCACCAACGTCGAAGAATATTCGTGCACGAATTTTGCCAGGTCTTTCACGTTCTGCACGGGCGTGTTGGGCAGGATGCCGTGGCCGAGATTGAAGATGTGGCCGGGGCGTCCGTTGGCCAATTGCAAGATGTGCTCGGCGCGCGATTTAAGCTCGGGCCATCCGGCGAAGAGCAGCACCGGGTCGAGGTTTCCTTGCACCGCGACGGCGTGCTCGAGTTTTGCCCAACCTTCATCGAGCGGAATGCGCCAGTCGAGGCCGATGACTTCCGCGCCGGTTTCGCGCATGGAGGGCAGCAGGGTGGCGCTGTCGGTCCCGAAATAAATGATGGGAACTTTGGTCGTACGCTGCAGCTTCTTCACCAGTTCCGTGGTGCGCGGAAGGGCGTAACGGCGATAGTCCTCGACGCTGAGGCAGCCGACCCAGCTATCGAAAATCTGGATGGCATCGGCACCGGCTTTCACTTGCTCGGCGGTGTACTCGGAAAGCACGGCGACCAATTTGCCGAGGAGTTCGTCCCAAGCCTGCGGTTCGTTGTACATCAACTTTTTAACTTCGACGTAGTTGCGCGAACCGCCACCCTCGATCATGTAGCTGGCGAGAGTGAAGGGCGCTCCGCAGAAACCAATAATCGGCAGCTTCTCGCGGAAGTGGTCGCTGACCTTCTTCACCGCCTCGGCAACGTAGCCGAGATCATGGGCGCGATCGATGCGCAGCCGGGAAATCTGCTCGGCTTCACGGATCGGGACTTCGATCACCGGGCCTTCGCCGGGCGAAAAGTGAAAGGGCATGCCCATCACTTCAAGGGGCAGGAGCAGGTCGGCGAAGATGATGGCAGCATCGACGTTCAGCGCCTCGGCGGCGGTGATCGTGACTTCAGCGGCGACTTCGGGCTTCTTACAGATTTCCACCAGCGAATACTTTTGCCGGACGGCGCGGTACTCGGCCATGTAGCGTCCGGCCTGGCGCATGAACCACACCGGGGTACGCTCGACGGGTTGGCGCTGGCAGGCGCGGATGAAGAGGGATTTGGGGGCAGCCATACTGGAGTTCAATCTAGCAAATTGAGGGAACTTCGTCTTGTGATAAGGGTCACAGGGGAGGCGCGCAAATACGGGGTCCCCCTCCCCTTTACCCCCTCCTATTTTCTTTGGTTTAGGCGGTACTCTGCTCGCAAAATATTCAATCCAGATGGGTTACGGGTAAAATATTCAAAAATAAGGGGTTAGGGTTTCTCCGCAGGAGATCGCAGGGGGCAGAAGAGGGGACTGTTGCTCCTAATTTCAGAATAGCAAAAGGATGGGGGTAAACCGGACACTTTTGCCGGATCTATCTTGTGTTTCGAATCAACAGGATCGGGGGATTTGGGGGAGTTTGGGGACTTGACAGGGAAAAGCAGATTGCCGCGTCGGGCTAATCGCCCTCCTCGCAATGACAAGAGAGAGTGACTGGGAGCGAATGCTTCTTCGGCTGACCGCGCGGCGGTGAACAGGAGGTGGCTCGGCTGCGAACGCGTTCTACAGCAGATTGCCGCGTCGGGCTGAGGCCCTCCTCGCAATGACAAGAGAGAGTGAGTGAGGGATAACGCTTCTTCGGCTGACCGCGCGGCGATGAACAGGAGGTGGCTCCGCTGCGGACGCGTTCTACAGCAGATTGCCGCGTCGGGCTGACGCCCTCCTCGCAATGACAAGAGAGAGTGCGTGAGGGATAACGCTTCTTCGGCTGACCGCGCGGCGATGAACAGGAGGTGGCTCGGCTGCGAACGCGGATTGATCTCCTCTTTGTGCGCGATCGGCCTTCCGCCATCCGGTAAAGAACAAGGCTCGGGCGGGATGGAGGCCCACCCTGTCGCTCACGCGACAAGGGTGGGGCACCCCACGGATTTGGAGCTAGAAGCTGACGCGCACGCCGAACTGGGCGCTGAAGGGGATGCCGACGGTGGTGCCGGGGCCGAAGAAATCGCCGAAGGCGCCGGCAGGTACGCGCAACTGGTTGGGGCTGGTAATCGGGACGGTCTGGCTGCAACCGGCGTTCACGCAGATAGCGGTGGCGTTATTCACGTCATTGACCGGCAAGGAAGCAATGCTGGTGACGTAGAACGCGCCAGGATTATTGCGGTTCAGCAGGTTAAAGAATTCGAAGAAGGGCAGAACCTGCCAACGCTCGCGAATTCTGAATGGGCGTGCGACGCGCAGATCGACTTGGAAGTAAGGGCGTCCGCGGAATTGGTCGAGGGTGGTTTCGGTGCCGTTGATGACGGCGCGTCCGGTGCCATCGGCGTTGGTGATGGTAAAGGGACGCGCGCTCTCCACCTGCGTGAGGGTGGAAAGCTCGATGCCCAGCGGCGCGTGATAGGTTCCCGCAAGCACGGCGCGATGGCGGACATCTTCGCCTGACGGTCCGTAGTCTCCGGGTCCGAAGGCGTTGTAAGGATTGCAGACGCCGTTCACGTAATCGAACAGCTCGCCGAGGATGCAGCCCCAGGTTTGCGCCTTGGCGAAAGTGTAGTGAGCGGTGAGGCTGTAGCGCTTGGAGACGTTGCCCTGCACGCGGAAGGCGACACCGTTGTAGTCGGAGCGGTTGTCGCTGCGGAAAACGACGATAGGGAGACCGGGGTCGCCTACGGAGTAGTCGTAGCCGCGATAGCCGTGCATGCCGGTTTCGTGAGTGAAATCGATACTGCCCATCCAGTTCTGCGAGAAGGCGTGCTCGACGCCCGCGGTGGCATGGATGGAATAAGGCGTTTCGTAGTGCGGATCGATGATGGTGCCCAGGTTGTTGACGTTAGCGTTGCCGTTATCCACGGCCTGCAATGCGGAGACCCAACCGTTCTGCGCGAGATCGTTGAAGAAGATGCCGAAGCCAGCGCGGATGACGGTGTTGCCGGAGTTACCGGGCTGGTAGGCAAGGCCGATACGCGGACCGAATTGCTTGCGGTCATCGTGGGGCACACCGGCGTACTGCGGCAGTTCTGCCGGTAACTGCTGAAGGGCGAGGTTGGCGGCCTGGCTGCGGCCCGACGCTTCGAAAAGGCCGAACGTGGTATCCCAGCGCAGCCCATAGTTCACGGTGAGGTGCGAATTCACGCGCCAGATGTCTTCGGCATAGAGGCCCAGGCGCTGCACGTTCTGCGAGAAGCTGCCATCGCCCGCGGGATTGTAGGTGCAGGTGATGTTGGGATCGACGGGAGCGCTGGCACACTGCGAGCTGAAATAAAACTGCGAAGGATTGGCGGCGTAATAGGCGGGATTGTTGGGATACGCGATGACAGTTTCAGGGTTAGAAGCGAGCATGCCATCGAGCACAGGCTCGTGGATGAAGTTGATGCCGAACTTCAGCGAGTGCTTGCTGGTGGCATGCGAGAGATCATAGCGGAACTGGTATTTCTGCTGGTTGCGTACGACCGGGAAGGCAGTAATCGGGGTGACGAAGGTATTGTCGCCGAAGGTGTCCTGCCCGGAGATGGTGCTGGAGGTGACGGTGAAGGGGAAATCGAGGGCGAAGCCGTAGTACTGGTTGCGGACTTCGGTGCGATGGAGAAGGCTGGCGTCGAGGGTGAACGAACCGAGCCATGCGGGACTGAACTCGTACTGGTTGTTGAGCACGAAGTTGAAATAGTTAGAACGCGAAGTGGCGCCGGTGGAGGGTAGAGTGCCCTGCTGCACTAAGTCGTTCTCGGTGGTGTAGCGATCGCTGGCGCCGCGCAGGAACCACTGCGAGTGCGCGGATTGGGCCCAGTCGAGCCGGACGTCGCCCAGGTAGTCGTCGAACGGGGTCTCGACGTAGGGGGGAACGGCGATGGAAGAGACGCCGGGAATGAGGCCGGCGGAGGCGAGCGAGGCAAGCCCGTTGAACTGGGCGTGGCTGGCATCGCTGTAGGCGATGCTTGCGCGCTCGTGCACGTATTCGAGCGAGGAGAAGAACCAGAGCTTGTTGGGAATGATTGGGCCTCCGAGAGTCCCAATGTAATTCTGGCGGGAGAACGGCTGCTTGGGATTGGGCGCGGGATTATCGATGGGAAAACGCGCGTTGAGGGCCGCGGTGCGATCGTAGAAGCCGAAGAGGCCATGCCAATCGTTGGTGCCGCGGCGGGTGCCGATAACGACGGAGCCGGCGGTGGTGTGGCCGGTGTCGGCATCTTCCTGGGCGGTTCGGAAGGCAAACTCCTGGATGGCGTCGGGCGAGAAGTTTTGCAGGAAGCCACCAATGTAGTCGTCGGAATTATCGCCGCCGTCGACCGAGTTCTCGTTATTCAGACCGGAACTGCCGCCGGTACCGACGGCGGTGATGCGCGCCTTGGTCGGATCGGAAGGTTCGATGGGTTCGGTGCCCGGGGCGAGATAGGCGATGTTGGCGAAGCTGCGATTGGGAAGCGGCAACTCTTCGAGATCGTGCGCCGAGACGACAGCCTGATGCACGGCGCTGGTGGTGTCCAGCGGCTGCATGGTGATGGAAGCAGCTTCTCCGGAGACGGAAACACTTTCACGGGCGGCGGGTGGCTTGAGGGTAACGACGAGATCGCGCACGGAGCCGAGTTGCACTGCAACTTCCGAGTGCGCAGCGCCGAAGCCCTTGGCGGTGACGGTCAATTGATAGACGCCGACCGGCAAATCGCTGAAGCGGAAATTGCCGCTCGCATCGGCAGTGGCATCGCGTTCGATGGAAGCTTCTGGAGCCTGGAGATGCAGCTGGGCGGCGGCGACACGGGCGCCGCTTGCGTCCTGGGCACTTGCCGGTCAGGCCGCCGCGAAACTCTTGCGCGAGCGCGGGTGCAGCGATCCAGTAGAAGAGCAGCGATAACAAAAAAGATTTTCGGAAATGAAAAAAGAGAATGCCAGAAAGCGGGCGACGATAGCTGGTGGGTTGCAAAGAAAAAACCTCTAACAAAAAAAGGAATGTATAAGACCTCGCACGCGGGAGGACTTACCAGTTGGCCATGCTAGAGGCCAAACTACAAGGGCTAGTACGGATTGGTGGGGTTAGAACACGCGCATGGTGATGACGGCCTGCTCAGTGTTTCCCTTTTTGTCGGTTGCGGTGAGGGTGTAGACCGTATCTTTTTTCGGTTCGATCTTGGCGCAATTGCTGTAGGAGACGGGGACGTCGTGAACGTCGGGCTCAATGCGCACGCTCTGCGCGTTGGAGACGCTGTAGCAGAGCTGAGCGGTTTCCCCGCGTTTGAGCGGGCCCGCGGTGGCGTAGAAGTTGAGGATTTTGAGTTCGTCGCCGCCATACATTTCGGCGACCTTGCGATTGTCGGCCGCTTGCCGTTCCGTGGCCTGCTGTTCCGCGGCTTTTTGATCCTGGCGGCGCGAATAGAAAATGTATCCGACGTACAGCAACGCGATGACGACCGCGGCTGTGGTGAACGGCAGAATTTTGCGCATTGCGCTGACGGGTGGCTGGTCAGGAAAATCAGGCACGAATCTGCTTCCTCTACAACATAGTAAGGGGTCGTGCAGGAAAATTCATCTCTGCCGGGATTATGGCTCGAATTCCGATTCCTCGAAGCGCTTGCTCTCGATGAGGTCGCTGATCGAGAGAGTGAGATTGCCGGGATTGGTCGAGTAGCCGAGACCAGTTTCGATATCGATGACGCCATCGCGAATCAGGCGCTCGATCACGTCGTCGAAGCACTGCATGCCGTCGAGATCGCCATCGCGCATGGCATCGAGCAAAGACTTGCCTTCATGCTCGCCCTTTTCCAGGTACTCGCGGGTGCGCATGGTGGACTTCAGGATTTCGATGGCAGCGACGCGGCCGCCTTTATCTTTTCTCGGCAAAAGACGCTGCGAGACGATGTAGCGGAAGCTCTTGGAGAACCGCTGGCGGATGACATGCTGCTCGGCGATGGGAAACGTTCCGATGATGCGCTCGACCGTCTTGGAAGCGTCCGTGGTGTGGAGCGTGGACATGACGAGGTGTCCGGTTTCGGCGGCCTCGAGAGCGATCTCAATCGTTTCGCGGTCACGCATTTCGCCGACGAGTATCACCTTGGGCGCCTGGCGAAGGGCAGCGCGCAGAGCCAAGCTGAAGCTCGGGGTGTCGCTATGCAACTCGCGCTGATGGATGGTGCAGCGCTTGTGCTGATGCAGGAACTCGATAGGATCTTCGATGGTGACGATGTGCCACGCCTTCTCGACGTTGATCTTGTTGATGATGGCGGCGAGGGTAGAACTCTTGCCGGAGCCAGTGGGTCCGGTGACGAGAACGATGCCGTTGATCAGGCTGGTGATGTCGCCCAGTTGGGGCGGCAAGTTCAGCATTTCAAAGGTGGGCACGGTGTGCGGAATGACGCGCATCACGATGGCGTTGCTGCCACGCTGCAAGAAGATGTTCACGCGGAAACGCGAGCCGCCGGCGAGGCTGTAGGAGAGATCCGCCGAACCTTGTTTTTCAAGCGAAGTAATCGCCTGCTGGTTTTCGCCCATCAAGTCTTTGGCGATGCGGCGGGTGTCGTCGGCATTCAGCATGGGGAGTCCGGGAACGCCGCTGAGGGCGCCGTTCAACTCGACCTGGGGTGGACGTCCGGGAGAAAAAATGAGATCGCTAACTTTCTCGGAAACGCCGAGCATCGCGGTAAGAATTTGATTGGTCGTTAGCTGAGCCGCCGGCTTCGCGAGAGTTGCGATGGCCGCAGAAAGAGCACTATCAGTGGCTGCCATAACTTAGGAATACCCGATGAGAACTGGAACTTCGAATAGTTTGAGAGTATCTCGACTACCGGGGGTAGCACAGGTAACGGAAGTCACACTTCCGGGGTAATCAGACAATCCGTTCGTGCCGGTAGGCTTCCTGGGTGAGGGCGTGCAGGATCTGCTGGATTTGCTCCTCGCCGCGGGCTTCGAGGGTGACATCGATCATGGTGTCGCCGAGGTTGACGCCGTAGTAGGTGCGGTCGTGATGGAGTTCCACGATGTTGGCCTGGTGCACAGTCAGTAAACGTGTGAGCTGGTGCAGCGAGCCGGGACGATCGGAGAGATGAATCTGGAGGCGGACGATGCGGCCGTCCTTGGCGAGACCGCGCTGGATGATGCGGGCAAGAAGCGAGACGTCTATATTGCCGCCGCAGACCAGAGCCACGGTCTTCTGGTTGCGCAACGTGGTTTTATGGTGGAGAAGAGCGGCCACAGCGGCAGCGCCCGCACCCTCGGCGAGGGTCTTCTCGCGCTCGAGCAGGGTGAGGATGCCGCTGGCGATTTCTTCTTCTTCAGCGACGACGATCTCATCGACAAATTTTTCGACGAGCGGCACGGTGATGTCGCCGGAGCGGCGGACGGCGATGCCGTCGGCGATGGTGGTATTGGCATCGATGGTGACGGGCTTGTGGGCACGCAAAGCACTTTGCATGGAGGGCATGCGGGCGGCTTGGACGCCGATGACGCGAATCTCCGGGCGCAGAGACTTTATGGCGCAGGCGATGCCGCTGATGAGTCCGCCGCCGCCGATGGGGACCACGATGGCCTCGACGTCCGGCACCTGTTCGAGCACTTCGAGAGCGATGGTTCCCTGTCCGGAGATGACTGCGGCATCGTCGAAGGGATGAATGAATACGAGACCTTCGAGGGCCGCGAGGCGGCAAGCTTCCTCGTAGGCTTCATCGTAATTCGCGCCGTGCAAAACGACTTGAGCGCCGTAGTTGCGGGTGGCGTTGACTTTCACCAGGGGCGTCATCATGGGCATGACGATGCGAGCGCGAATAGCGTGGCGGGTGGCGTGGAAGGCGACGCCCTGCGCATGATTGCCGGCACTGGCGGCGATGACGCCGCGCTGCCTCTCGGAGGCGGTGAGGGTCAGGATCTTATTGAGTGCGCCGCGCTCCTTGAAGGAGCCGGTCATCTGCAGATTTTCGAGCTTGAGATAGACGCGGCCGCCGCTGATGCGGGAGATGGCGTGGGAAAGATTGCAGGGGCTGCAGTAGACGTCCGCACGAATGCGCGCGCGCGCTTCTTCGATGGATTGAAGGGTTACCTGCGCGGCGGGACTGGGCGGAGTGTGCGTCGCCATCTTAAAGATGTAACACAAAGACCGGCGGAGGCACAGCGCCAGGGCGTACGGCAGGCTGCGCTTATCGCGGGAAATGATAATAGACGTCTTGCTTGGATGCGATCGAGACGCCATTCCGCTTGGCAGGAATGAAGTGCGCCATCTGCAGCGCTTCGAGAACGCGCGAATCGACGGGCGGCGACAGACTCTGAAGAAGAGCGGCAGCGACCACATTCCCTTGATCGTCGATGGTGATCTCAACCACCACACTGCCTTCCAGTCCCTGGGCAAAATCTTCGGCAGCAACGGCGGGATTGGGTCCGGAGATCCAGAGGGCGGGGCGGATCTCCGTCCCGGTGAGATCGCCGTTGTTGAGAGAACCGTAGGCAGAGCCGGCGGTGGCAGCATCGCTGCTTTTTCCGGCATTCAGGTTGTGATCGTTGCTATTGGACGCGAGCAGCCGCTGCTGCTTTTCGAGACGGAGCTGAAGAGATTTGCTGGGCGTCTCCAGTTGCTTGGAGCGAATGGTCTGCTCCGGCTTGGAGTGGCCAGCGGATGTGGCCGCGAGCGTACCGGCGGCATCGCTGCTCCAGTAGAGGCGGGCCAAGGAGCGTCCGCCATTGCCTTGCCGGAGCTGCTGCACCTTCAGGATGGTCGGAGCAGGCGCGCGCAGCACCAGAAGCAACACTATACAGTGGGCCGCGACGGAGGTTACAACTATCCATGGGCTTCGTGTATCTGGCGACGCCTGGTTCGATTCGAACATATTGATCCGGTAAGGTGCAAGTGGTGCTGCATCCTCAGCGCTTAGGCCATTAGACGACAGGTTGGCGGGGCTGTCACCCGGGAAGTCAGCAACCAAGGTCGCTGAATAGGCATCGGAGCAGAGTACCAACGCAAGACTTTCACTCCGGCGGGACTGACTGCCGATGAACTGCTGATGTATTGAGGGATCGTATGGCATGCACGGAAGGCGACACCCTGAAACGCGAGGTACTCGACCGGGTCGAGGACTATCTCGCAGCCGAACAAGCACAATCCGCCTCATCCAGTTTCGATGAAGAATTTTCGCGGACGCGCACCGAGCGCGCGCACGCATTGGTCTTCGAGGCGCGGCGCCGTTACTTTCAGCATTTGAAGGCGCACCACTGCGACACGGATGCGGTCCACGCGGTGGAACCGAGCCGCCTCAACGCTATCGCGGTCTAGAGACCGATTCGCAATGCGAGCTGGCGCCGCAGCTTTGCCGGTGTGCGTCGTTGCTTGTCGAACATCCTCCCCGTAATTCTCTTTGCGGTCTGCGAAGATTGAACCTATTCTGTTGAGCAACACGCAAATCCAGGGATCCTGCATGCCGCAAAATTTGCGACGGGTATTGAACTGGCTGCTGAGTCTCGGGCTGACGGCGGCCATCGTCGCCATCGCTGCGAGCCACGAGTTCTACCTGTCCTCGATTGTCTCGCCTTACTTCGCCTCAGCATTGGCGGGCGCCGCCATCATCTACGCCTGCATCCGGCCGAAAGCCGAGCTTCTGCAGGTGGCCGGAATCGCGGCGGTGCTGTGGGCAGTCGAGTTCTTTTTTGCGGGAACGCGCGCAAGCGGCGTCTTTCTGATCGTCCCAACGATTTCACTGGTTGGACTCGCGGCCTTCCTGTTGCTTGGGTTGCGGACGATCTGGAAGCATGGCGACGAGCAACGGCTCCTGCTATATGGATTCGTTCCGGCAGTGATGTTTGCCGTCTCGGACTGGTTCGCGAGCACGTTGCTGGCGATCACGGAGAAATTGCACCCGCGGGTATACGACTTCTACCTGTACTCGTACGATGCCAGCCTGGTATGGCAACCGGCGGCGGAACTGGGAAAGCTCTTCGTAACCCACACATGGTTTCGCATTGCATGCACGATTGTCTATGTCGCGCTGGCGATTCCAATCGCACTCGTGTACGGGCTGAACCTGCGGAAGAAAGGCCGGATCGCGCTTCCTGTAATGTATGCGTTTCTGCTCACGGGGCCGCTGGGAATCCTGTTCTACAACCTGCTGCCGGCGATGGGTCCGGCGCACGCGTTCGGGAGAGCGTTTCCCTTTTACCTGCCCGGATACGCCCGGGCGACGCACCTTATCCCAAACCTGGTGGCGCTGCCGGGCACCGCGCAACGCGATTCCCTCGCTGCACATGGGCTGGGTACTGCTCGCGTGGTGGAACTCGAAAGGATTGTCGCCATTGACTCGCGCGGTGGTACTCTTTTTTGTCATCTTCACGATTTTCGCAACCATGGGTACGGGTGAGCATTACCTGGTTGACCTGATCGTGGCTTATCCGTTCGCGTTGCTGTTGCAAGCACTTTGCAAAACCTCGCTGCCGATGACCAGTGCGCGGCGGCTGCGACCAATGCTTACATCGCTGATCACGATACTGGCTTGGTTTGGGCTGCTGGCGTGGGCTCCGCGTTTCTTCTGGATCTCTCCGGTTATCTCGTGGGTGGTAGCGATTGCGACCGTGGGTGGCTCAATCGCACTGCAGCGGTGGATGAACATGGAGGATGGTGAAGTCGTTCCGCCGGTCAAGTCGAACGCGGTTGCGCAATAGCAGGGCGGCACATCTACAAGCGGTGCATCGCGATGGTTGTGAAATGGAGTTCCTCGGACCCTAGCAAGACGGCGCCGATCAGCGAAGTGTGCCCAGTTCCTCTAAAATGAGGACGATGAAATTTCACACAAAACTAGCGGTGCGACCACACGAGAAATTCAAGCTCAAAGACTTCGATCCGGAAGAGACCCTGGGGTACGAAAAGGACGAGGAAGTCGATGCATTGGTGCAGAAGACCCTCGCACGGATCGATGAGCTGCAATACACCTTGTACGCCGAGGGCCAGCGGTCGCTGCTGATCATTTTGCAGGGCATGGATACCGCCGGCAAAGATGGAACGATCCGGCATGTGATGTCGGCGGCAAGTCCGCAGAGCTGCAAAGTAACGTCTTTCAAACAACCAACCAGTCTCGAACTCGCGCACGATTTCCTGTGGCGGATTCACGAGGCAGCCCCGGGAAAAGGAACGATTGGGATTTTCAACCGCTCGCAGTACGAGGATGTGCTGGTCGTCCGGGTGCACAAGTTGGTGCCGAAGTCTGTGTGGTCGGATCGTTACGACGAGATCAACGCTTTCGAAAAGTATCTGACCGAAAATGGGACAACGATCTTGAAATTTTTTCTGCATATCAGCAAAGACGAACAGAAGAAGCGCATCGAGGAGAGGATCGCGGACCCTACCAAGCACTGGAAGCTGTCCCCGGCGGACCTAAAGGAGCGGCAATTCTGGGATGACTACACGGAGGCTTACGAGGACGCCATCCGCAAGTGCAGCACCAAGTACGCGCCGTGGTTCATCATTCCGGCAAACCACAAGTGGTTCCGCAACCTGGCGGTGTCGCGGATCGTGCTGGAAACTCTCGAGAGCATGGATCCCAAATATCCAACGCCCAAGCTGGATATTGAGAAGATGAAGCGGCTGCTGAAGTGAGCCCTAAGCTTTGGGTCCGCTGGTAATCACCTGATCGAGGAGTTGCCGCACCGCACGATCGGCTTCGAGGATGGAGCTGCGGTGGTCCATAATGCCGGCGAGGTCGGTGTTGGCGAAGGCGATGCGACCGAAAGGCGCGCCCCGCAACACGTCGCTGGGCGCGGGCTTGCCATTTTTTCCGAAGAAAAATCCGGGCTGCGGATTGAGATAGGCGTGTCCCCACCGATTGAGAATGATGCCGGCGATATCGCGTTTCGCGTCGAAACCGGAGCGCGCAAACATGCCTGTGAGTTGATCGCGGATTTGCTGCTCGTACTGGCGGAACGACGTACCAATCATCTCGGTGCGTCCGCGAATTCCCTGCTCCTGGGTGGGAAAGCCGGGGTAGGAATAAAGAATTTTGAGAGTGAGCACGGTCGGGGAGTCGGGGCCAATGGTGGGCGAAGGGGCTCCGAAGAGAGGGAGTTTGCGCACCTCGGTATAGTTGCCGATGCCTTCGAACCAGCGGGCGCCGGTGATCCCCATGTTGTAAAGAAACCGCCAGTTGCGGACTGCGACATTCGCCATGAGGCAGGGCGAGCGGTAGAACTGGTCGTATGCGTCGCGATGGGCAGCGGGCAGGTCGCGAACGATGTGTTTCGCAGTCCAGCAGCCGCCGGCAACTACGACAGAGCGAGCGCGCAGACGGAAGAGCTTGCCTCCTTTTGCATAAATCACGCGAACGAATTCTGCCCGTGATGGATCACCTTCATGTTCTACCGCGACGACAGTCGCGTTCAGCCGTATACGCGCCTTCTGGCCAGCTCGATCGAGTGCGCCGAAGTTGACGCGGCCGTGGTTCACGCCTTCCACCGAGCCGGCTCCGGTGATGGCGTCCTGGATAAGCACCTTCACCATGTGACGCGCGATACCGGTATTGCCGCCGGGGAACATTTGGTCAGCATCGTCTTCCGGTAAAGGATGCAGGAGATCCGCGGCATAGTCTGCGTAGGCGGAGATGGCGTCCGGACCCAACCCGGAGCCCCCGCCCTCAACCGGAGACAAGTAGGTGCGAATGGTTTCGGAGGTGATCCCATAACGCTGCATCATGTGCTCTTCGAGCGTCATGCTGTCGAGTTGCCGCGAGACGGGATCGCCGTGATATTTGGGCTGCGGCCGAGCGGCTCCGCCGGTGCGCCACTTGAGCAACTCGGCCCGATGGGCAGGGGGAATGGGCGCTCCGTCGAGCTTTTTGCCCCAAGGATCGATCAGCCAGACTCCGGGGTGCACGCCGAACGCCCCGCCGAAATAGAAGCCGTAGGTTTTGGGCATCTCGCCCTGCATGTCGTAAGGCGTCTTGCTCAGCGGCATCTCCGGCTCACGGCTGCCCCATCGCTGGTATTCGAAGCGCGGCGCTCGCAAGCCGATGGAGTCGTAGAAACGGCCGATAAAGCTGTAGGGATACGGCACCCAGAAGACAGCAGAGCCTTGATGGGCGGTGAGGTGCTGGCCATCGACTTCGAACTCGTTCTGCTTGGCTTCACCACCGAAGATGGGATGGTTCTCAAGGACGAGCGTGGAAAGCTGGTTGCCGGTTCCGCGCTGGAAGAGTAATGCGGCAGCCAGTCCGCTGATGCCACCGCCCACAATCACGCAGTCGAAAACCTCATGGGTATCGGTGACGTTCTTGAGGACGTCGTAAGCTCCATCGCGAATGCCATGCCCGGCTTTGAGGATTGGCTCAGTGTTGCCGTTGGAGTCTGCGTAATCGCCAATGCCGCCGAAACCGGTGAAATCGTCGGATGGCGGGGCGGCTTGTTGCGCCAGCAATTGAGCGGGGGTGAGTTGACTGAGAAGCGCAGCACCGGATGCGAGGAGGGTGGAATTGAGGAAATCGCGGCGAGTGATTCCATCCGCGGCTGGAAGGTTCTGGTCCTGGTGTGGAACTTTCTTGCTCACCCTGTCCCCGCCCGTTCAGCGCCGATGATTGAGAGCTGAACGAGCCGAGGGTATCACGATTGAACTTGCGGGAACCACCGTTGCCCGTGGAAACTGTGGGGGTGAAAGCGATCGCCATTATTCCTGCCCGTATTGCCTCGACGCGCTTGCCGCGCAAGATTCTTCGCGAGATCGACGGGCGCACAATGCTCGACCGTGTCTATAACGCCGCGAAGGCCGCGCCCATGCTCGCCGACGTGATTGTCGCCACCGACTCGCAGGAAATCCTGGATGTTTGCCGCCAACACGGCTGGAACGCGCGCATGACCTCGGACCAGCATCGCAGCGGCACGGATCGGGTGCACGAGGTCGCGCAGACAATTGATGCAGATGTGTACGTCAACGTGCAGGGCGACGAGCCTCTGGCGCGCCCCGAGCACCTCACGGCGCTCTTGGGGTTGATGGAGAGAGATTCGGTGCAAGTGGGAACCCTGAAGACGCCATGCATGAAGGAAGATGTGGCCAATCCAAATGCAGTGAAAGTTGTGACCGACCAGAGCGGACGCGCGCTTTACTTTTCGCGGTCCACCATTCCTTTCGATCGCAATGCGCGTGGCGGCGTTGCGTACTTCAAGCATTTGGGTTTCTATGCCTATCGAAGGCACGTGCTCGACCAGTTCTGCCGCTGGCCGGAGTCATCGCTGGAGCGCAGCGAACGTCTCGAGCAGTTGCGCTTTCTCGAGAATGGAACCGACATCTACGTGGCGGAGACGCCCTATGACACGATTGGCGTGGATACGGAAGCAGACTTGCAGCGAGTGGAAGCGATCCTTCGTGGCAGGAGCTAGACGGCAGGTTGCTGCCGAGCGCGCCAAGCAGCAGCGGCGGCGGTGCGTTTGCCAATCGACGGGTGGGAGTGGAAGAGTACCTCGATCCAGCGCGACGGATTCTCTTCCGCAAGATTCTGGCTGGCTAATTTGTGCATAGACGATACAAATGGGTCGATGGCAGGAATGGACTTCCACGCGTACTCGTCGGCCTGGCGTTCGTTGTAGCGCGAGTACGCATTGAGCACCGGGGCGAGCAACAATCCGAGCACGGACGCAACCAAGGCGAGCAGGGGAAGATTGGCGAAGTCGGAGAGTGACTGAAACATCTGCCGCTGCTCGACGGCATAACGCAAGATATGGCTCGCGACCCAGAAGCCGAAGAACGTGATCGCGACTTGCAGCAGGATTCCCTTCACGATGTGCCCGTGGACGTGATGGCCGAGTTCGTGGGCGAGCACGGCTTCGATCTCGTCGTCGGTGTAGTTGTTGAGCAGGGTGTCGGCGACAATGATGCGGCGGGTTTTGCCGAGTCCCGTGAGGGCGGCATTGGCCTTCTTCGATTTCTCCGAGATTTTCCACTCGTACACGCCACGCACCCGAGTTCCGGCACGTTCGCTGAGGCGAACCAGGCGCTCGCGCAGGCCTTCATTCTTCAGTGGCTCGAAGCGATAAAAAATGGGAAACAGGAAGACCGGTGCGAGTTGGGCCAGCAGGATGGTAAAACCGACAAACACGGCCCACACGATGATCCACCAATGGTCAGGATAAGCGCGGATCGTGGCGTAAAGCACCTCGACCAGGATCGATAGCAGCACCAGTCCGAGCAGCCAGCCCTTGACTTCATCCCACACCCACCCTGCGAATTTTTGGTTCGACAGATGGAATTTGTGCTCGAGTCGGAACGAATAGTAATCGAGCGGCAAGGACAGGATTTTGCTGCTCAAAAGCAGGAGCAACACGAAGATGAAGACAGCCACTGAATAATATTGGCGTGAAGCGAGATACGCGAAGTCGCGCAGGCGCGCGCTGCCGTGGGTGAGTACCAGAGCCAGCAGGAACACGAAGCCGATGATCAGGTCGGAGACCTCAAGCCAACGCTTGGCGCGGTTGTACTTGCGCGCTTCTGGCGTGTCGGGAGTGAGGGTTGGAAGGCTATTCATGACGATGCGATATAACCACGGACAAATTTCGTGAGCCCGTGGGACTGGTGCGCATTGTCGCCGCTACGCGCGATTATCGCAAGCGGGAACTCTGAATCCGAGATGCCATGAGGACATCATGCACGCTGGTGAACGAACTTCTCGGCCTCGCCCAGAATCTCTTTCACCAGCGCAGGCGAAGATGCCTCGCTGTAGACGCGGAGAAGCGGCTCCGTTCCGGAGGCGCGAATTAAGACCCAGGCGTCGGCTCCGTTGCCATTCCCGGGTGTATCGAAGAAGAACTTGAAGCCATCCATGTCCTCCACGCGAGTGACCACGAAATGCCCGATCTTAGCGGGACGTGCGGAGGCCCTCCGGACAGCATCGTTCTTCACCTCGTTATTGAGATGCATATCGATGCGTCCATAGTGGTGCTGTCCATACTCGCGTTGTAGGTCATTGACCAACTGGCCAAGCGACATGCCGTAATCGGCCATCACATTGGCGATGATCAGCGAGTTCAGGATGCCGTCGCGCTCGGGAAGATGCCGGGGGATACCGATACCGCCGGACTCTTCGCCGCCGATCAACACTTCCTTGCCGGAAAGAACGACGTCGCAGACGTACTTAAAGCCAATGCCGTGCTCCACCAGTTCCCGGCCATGTTTTTTTGCCATGCGATCGAGCATGCCGGTGGTGTTGAACGCACGGGTGATCGCGCCCGGCCACTTTTTCTTTTCGAGCAGCCACTTGAGGATGACGGCAAAACACTTGTGGGCATCGACAAAGTTGCCATTCTCGTCGACGGCGCCGATGCGGTCAGCGTCGCCGTCGGTCGCCAGGCCGGCATGACACCGTTCGCGGACAGTTGCTTCCTGCAAGGCTGCAATGTGCGGGAGGATCGGCTCGGGATTGATGCCGGGGAAGAGTGGGTTGAGTTCGCCGCGGATCTCCACGTGCTGGATGCCGCGCTCGCTGAAGATCTGGTGCAGGACGCCGCGTCCGGCGCCGTACATGACGTCGATGCAAAACTTGAAGTTGGCTTTTGCAATGGCGTCGAGGTCGACGAAGTTCTTGAGCACCTCGATGTAAGGCTTCTTGAAATCGAATTCCTCGACCTTGCCACCGCTGTTCGTGATAGGCGGTACGTCGAGATAGCTTTCGATCAGTTTCATGATGGCCGGTGTACCCGACCCGCCGTAGTTGGCTTTGTACTTCACACCATTCCAACTGGCGGGATTGTGGCTACTGGTGATCATGACTCCACCGGCTGCACCGTATTTCTTGATGCAATAAGAGAGTGCGGGCGTCGGGGTGTAATCGTTGGCGAGGCGGACGTGGAGACCGGTAGAGGCGATCGTTTCGGCGGCGGTCTCGGCAAAGCGTGGGGAGCCAAAACGGGTGTCGTAGGCGATGAAAACACCTTTACTCGCGTCCTCGTGCTTGTGGACGTAATGCGCCATGGCGTGCGCCACGCGACGAACGTTTTCGAAGGTGTAATCGTCGGCGATGAGACCACGCCAACCGTCGGTGCCGAATTTAATTGTTCCGAGCATAAGATTCGAACCGCAGGGGCTAAAGCCCCTTTTCTCCCAGCCTTAACGCGGGCCTGAAGGCCCGCTTTACCTCAAAGCTCATTAGCCCGCTGAAACTTAGATCTACGAACTGTTCTGCTTTAGACGAGGTTTTTCATTTTCTTTTCGTCGAGGAACTTCACGACTTTCCCCACGTCTTGCGAGTTTTTTCGGGTGGTAATGAGCAACGCGTCTTCGGTTTCGACGACAACGAGATCCTTCACGCCCACCACCGCCACGAATTTCTTCGGAGAATGGACGAAATTTCCGCCGGCGTCGTGCGTGAATGAGCCCTTGGAACTGACAACATTCTCGTGCTCGGTCAGTTTCTGCTCAGCGGCGCGGTGCTCGAACAGCGCAGCCCACGAGCCGAGGTCATTCCAGCCCCAGTCGGCGGGAATGCAGAAGATGTTGGAGCTGTGCTCGCCTTTTGCGGAGCGAGGTTCCAGCACGGCGTAATCGACGCTGATGTTTTCGCACTTGGGATAGAGCCGGGCAAAGGTGCGGGCAAAGCTTTTCGTGCCGTAGCTGGCAGCGATTTCCTCGAGGAAGGGCGCGGTTTCGCGCAGATGCTCGCGCAGCGCGTTGGCCAGGGTTCTTGCACCCCACACGAAGACGCCGCTGTTCCAATAGTAATGGCCGGACTCGACAAACTCGGCGGCCTTCTCGGCGTTCGGCTTTTCGGTGAAGCGGCGGACGTGCATCACTCCGCGTTCGTATTGGTCGCCAGCTTCAATATAGCCATAGCCAGTTTCTGGGCGGGTGGGCTTGATGCCAAGAACTACGATGTTCTCGCCCGCAGCGGCGAGGGCGACTGCTTTGGCGATGTCTTTGCGAAACTGGGCTTCGTTCGCGGTGACATGGTCCGAAGGGAAAAGTCCGAGCACGGCGCGAGGATCCAGCCGTTCAAGGATGAATGCGGCGAGGCCGATGGCCGGCGCAGTATTGCGCGCGGCGGGTTCGGCGATCAATTGCTGCTTCGGCAGCCCACGCAATTGTGCCGCGATCGGCGCAACAAGGTCATCGTTGGTAATGACCCAGAAGTTTTTCTTGTCGGCAAGGGGCGCCAGGCGCTGGACGGTTTCCTGGATCATGCTCTGCTTGCTGTTGAGCGGCAGAAGCTGCTTGGCGTGACGCTTGCGGCTGAGCGGCCAGAAGCGCGTACCGCGACCACCCGCCAGAATTACCGGATAAAAGCTAGGGTTCGGAGTTTTACTCATAACAAAGTTGTAATCGGTTCTGCGACTGGAGAAGCTGGCAAATCGATGCGCAACAATTCACATTCCCACTGCGGCTGTACTTCAAAGTCGGTGCATTCGGCCGGGATGACAACGGCCTCGCCCGGGGTGAAGGCGATAGGCTCAATGCCCGCGGCATGCAGGGCGGCTGAGCCTTTTACGGCCACGATCATTTGCACCGATGCGCCTGGTTTTTCGGGCTGCAATTTCAGCGGCTGCTTAACGCGGAAGCGCTCTACGCGAAAAGATGGTGACGCCACGAGCAGGGTGTGCGAACCATCGCCTTGCGGTTTCACTTTGCCGGCATGGGTCGTCTCCTTGGTCGCAGCCAAGCCGGATTCAATGTGCAATTCGCGAGGACGTCCGTAATCGTATAGGCGGTACGTGGTATCGGAATTCTGCTGCGCCTCGATCAGGATGGCGCCCGGTCCGATGGCGTGCACGGTGCCGGCATCGACATAGATCATGTCGCCTTCGCTCACGTCGATCCAGTTCAGCAGATGCTCGGCCCGCTTCTCGTGAATTGCCGTTTCGAGTTGCGATTTCGTGGTGCCCGGCTTGAGGCCGACGCCGACTTTTGCTCCGGGCTCGGCGCTGGCCACGTACCAACATTCCGTCTTGCCGCAGGGCTGGCCGATGGCTTGGGCGCGGGCGTCGTCGGGATGGACCTGCACGGAAAGCTTTTCGTGGGGAAAAAGAAACTTGATGAGCAGGGGAAAGCGGTCGGCCGGCCTGGCCGTGTCTCCGGTGAGAGCTGCGCCAAAATGCTTGCAAACGCTGCCGAGAGTCTCTCCGGCGAGCGGACCGCCAGCGATCCTGCAGCCTTCGCCGGTGAGCCAAGCTTCGCCGATGGGGTTCTCGCCAACCACGCGGGTGTAAATGGGACGCAGGTCGCGAGTGCCCCAGATACGCTCATGAAATTCGGGGATCAACAAGAATGGCTGCAAGTCTGGCATGAATCGAATCGCGAAGTACTTGAGGGTAACGGCTCCCGAAGCTTATTAGAGGCAACTCTGGCCAGAGATGTTGCCGGGCAGCAGCAACTCTGGCCAAACTTTGGTTTAGAGACTGGAAAAAAAGGTGTTCATTCGCTCCAGGCCGCGCTCCACTGTCTCGTGGGAAGCGGCGTAGGAGAGGCGAATGTGTTTTGTGGTGCCGAATGCCTCGCCCGGCACAGTGACCACGTGCGCCTCGTGCAGGAGCTTTTTGGCGACATCGGCGGCGGTCTTCATCCCCGCTTTACCGAAGGCGCCGCTGATGTCCGGATAGGCGTAAAACGCGCCTTGCGGCATGGTGCAGGTCACGCCGGGGATAGCGCGCAGTCCGCTGACGATCTTGTCGCGCAGCTTGATGTAGTCGGCGCGCATCTCGGCCACGCATTCCTGCGGCCCGTTGAGCGCCGCGACTGCAGCCTTTTGCACGATCGAGGTCGGGTTCGACGTCGATTGGCTCTGCAGCTTCTGCATCGCACCCACGATGGGCGCGGGAGCGAGGGTGAAGCCCAGTCGCCAACCCGTCATGGCATAGGTCTTGGAGAGTGAGCCCACCACGAGCAGGCGCTCCTTGGCTTCAACGAGGCCGCCCAGCGAGAATTCTTCGCCCGTGTAGTTCAGGTAAACATAGCACTCGTCGGAGATGACATAGATGCCACGGTCGAGAGCGAAACGCGCGATCGCCTTCATGTCTTCCGAAGCCATGACTGCGCCGGAGGGGTTGGAGGGCGAGTTCAGGATGATGAGCTTGGTTTTCGGGGTGACGGCCTTCTCTACCATCTCTGCTGTGAGACGGAAGTTCTGGGCTTCGTCGGTTTCGACGAAGACGGGCTTGCCACCAGAATACTGCACCATGTCCTTGAATGAGACCCAATAAGGCACGGGGATAATGACCTCGTCGCCATGCTCTACCAGGACTTGGATTGCGTTAAAGAGGGCATGCTTGCCACCGACCGAGGCAATGACCTCCTCGCGCTTGTAAGCGCTTCCAAAATCGGTGGCGTGACGTTTGGCGATGGCGTCGCGCAGCTCGGCTGTACCGGCAACCGCGGTGTATTTCGAGAAATTGTTCTGAATTGCCGCGATGGCCGCTTCCTTGATGTGCTGGGGGGTAGCGAAATGCGGCTCGCCCGCGCCAAAGTCCACCAGGTCAGCTCCGCCGGCACGCAGCTTCTCGGCCTCGTTGACGACCGCGAGGGTGGCGGAGATCTCGATGCGGTTCATGCGGGCAGCGGGAATGTGGGTCAATTGCGAGGTTGCGGAACTCATGAACGATTTCTCCTAAATAGACTTTTACCGCGTTGCTCTGATGCCAGCACTCAGCGAGATTTGCCGATGCCGTCGACCTTGGAACGAAGGCGATCGGCGACCATGGGAGGCACCAATCCCTCCACCGAACCGCCTAGACGCGCGACTTCGCGCACCAGGCGCGAGCTCAGGTAAGAATATTTTTCCGCCGGCATCATGAAAATCGTTTCCAGCCCGGGATCGAGTTTGCGATTCATCATGGCCATCTGCAACTCGTACTCGTAATCGCTGATGGCGCGGATACCGCGTAACACGGCGGCTGCACCGTTCTCGCGGGCGTATTCGACCAGCAACCCCTCGAAGACGTCGATACGAACGTTGGGCAGCTCGCGCGTCATTTCTTCCAGCATCTCGCGCCGCTCCGGCACGGTAAAGAGCGGGTCTTTTTCCGGGTTCCGCAGGATGGCGACAACCAGTTCGTCGAAGATCTTCGCCCCGCGATGAATCAGGTCGAGATGCCCGTTCGTGACCGGATCAAAGGAACCCGGATAGATGGCTGTGACTCGCTTCAAAATGCTCTTTCCGCTTAAGGGTGAAGGGTTGATTTTAAGGCCCGGCGGCATCCCAGGCAATCCATTCCGGGGTCGCACAGGACTTCTTCCCTAGAGTAAATGGTGCGAGGCAGATGTTGGCGCAAAATCAGGAACCAACTTTGCAATCGACAGGCCGGCCCGGAACCCGCGTACCATGCCGAGAGAGGCCAGAAAGCCGGGAAAAACGCCGGGCGCAGACCGCCGCGAGGCATTTTCCCGGATCTGTGCAGCTTGCACAAATCCCGCATCAAACCAGCAGGAGCAAGTGATCGAATTGCTGGACAGCCGAACAGTTCGCGTACTCACCACCGCCCTGATCTTTGCCGCCGTGGTCGCGTTCGTTTACGCCGTGCGCGAGACCCTGATCCTTTTCCTCTTCGCGCTGCTGTTTGCTTACCTTTTTGAGCCGGTGGTTGGGCGTATCCAACCGTGGGTGAGGAACTCGCGCGGCCTGGCGATTGTCATCGTTTACATCCTGCTGTTTGCCGCTTTGGCCCTGGTCGGAGTCCTTGTCGGCCCGCGAGTTTTCTCGGAAGGGCAGAAACTGGGGCAATCCCTGCCTTCGCTTTACGAGAAGGTAGCGAGCGGGAATATCGCTTATGTGGTCGGAAACCGGCACGGCTGGAGCAACGAAACGTCGGCCCGGCTGCAAGTTTTCCTCGCTGCTCACCAGGAACAAATCGTTGCCTTCGTCAGCCAGAGCGGCGCTAAGTTGGCCGAACTACTGACGAACGTGGGATGGATCGTAATCATCCCCATTATCGGGGTGTTCTTCCTCAAAGATAAGAGGGATTTTCGCCGGGGCTTGCAGAATCTCGTCAGTGACCCGCATAAGCGCGAATTTCTTTCGAACCTGATGTCAGACGTGGACCAGATGCTGTCGCAGTTCGTCCGTGCCCAGTTGCTGCTGGCGTTGATCTCCGGGCTGGTGTACACCGTCAGCCTGTCCCTGCTACGCGTGCCTTACGCGTATGTTCTGGGCGTCGTTGCCGGGCTGCTGGAATTCATTCCGCTGGTCGGTCCGGCAGTGGCGGCGGTCGGGATTATCGGAATCTGCTTCGGATTGAGCTACCAACATATTCTGTGGGTGTTTATTTTTCTCGGCGTATGGCGGGTGGTGCAGGACTATGTCATCTCGCCACGACTGCTCGGCAGCAAGGTCGAGCTGCATCCCATCCTGACGATATTTGGCGTTCTTGCCGGCGGCGAGTTGGCGGGAGTGATTGGGATCTACCTTTCCGTACCGCTGATGGCGACGGTGAAGATTTTGTTCACGCGCTGGCGGGCCTACCGGGCGCGAGCAGATTTGGTGACGGAACCGGCTCCTCTCCTGGTAGAGAAGTAGTCGCTCACGGCAGCTTGAAATCAGTTGCGGCCAGTTAAGGCTTCCGTCGGTTTAGTGAGACCTCCCCATACCATCTCGTGAAACAGCTGGTCCATTTCCCGTGGCGACTGTTTACCCTGTCGATCGATCCACCAGCGAAGCAGTGAGAGAAGGCTTCCCGCTAAGGCAGCGGCACGTGCGGCTATTTTAGCTTGCGGACGGTTCGACAGGCGCCGGGATTCCCTGAGGCGCTGCGCGATCCCGCGGGCAAAATAGCCTTGCGCAAGCTCGAAGAAGTCGTTGAGCTTGCCGGAGTCTGCAAGGGCACGGTAAAGCTTATTCTCCTGCCCGATGTGCGCAAACATCTCCTCCACCGGCGCTACCCGATCTGATTTTTCCTTCCGCGCTCTGAGCAGCGTGCTCATCACTTCCAGGAACATTTCCAACTGGCTGAGAAGCAGGTCGTCCTTATCACGATAGTGGACGTAGAAGGTGGATCGTCCGACTCCCGCGCGATCCAGCACTTCCTGCACGGTGACACGATCGATCGGTCCGCTCCTGAATGAGGGTGAGGAGCGCCATGCCGAGGCGTTCGCAGGTTCGGCGGGTACGCTCGTCGGTTTTGCGCGGCTTTTTCATCTGCGGCTTGGCAGACAAAGTGTGTTCCAGAGCCTTCGAGCGCTCATTCCTGGACATTGACCGCCTCTTTGTTCAGCAACCGGGCGAGAGACCTCGACGCGGAAAGTTTCGCACGGTAGAGTGCGAATCACCGGACGCCAAGTGTACGGCTTCGAGTCAAGTTTTCGGAATCGCAAAGGAGTGGAATATGAACCGAATTCGATTGCTGGGAATGAATTTGTTAGCGATATTCGCGTTAACGGCAGTGGCGCTATCCGCACAGACGCAGAGCGCCGCCGCGATTTCGGACGTTGACCAGCACGTCAAAATGCTGTCCGAGAAGCTCGACCTGACGACGGACCAGCAGGCCAAAGTACGGCCGATCCTGCAGGAAATGCACGATGCTACGGAGAAGATCATGCAGGACGAAAGCATGTCGCCCGATGAGCGCGCGGGCCTTGCAAAACAGGTGTTTTACAAGGCAGACCGAAAGGCGCGCCAGCTGCTGAGCGACGAGCAGAAGAAAAAGTTGGACCAGATGGAAGAGGACATGCACCATGGGCAGCATGGGAACTGATGCTGGGCACAAAAGAAAAGGGCGGCCGAAGCCGCCCTTCAGGAATCAGTGACTGCGATGCGCGAAGGTTGGGGCGTCTTCCGCACCGAATTCCTTGGATGAACCTTACTCTGCCTTTTCTTCAGCCGCGGCTTTGGAGATGGCGATGGTCTCGCCTACATCGCCGACCTTGAAGCGCGCGAAGCGCTTCACGGAGATGTTCTCGCCGAGCTTGCCTACGGTGGTGGCGATCAACTGGCCGACGGTGATGGTCTGCTCCTTGATGAAGGGCTGCTCGAGCAGGCACACTTCCTCGTAGAACTTGGCCATCTTGCCCTCGACGATCTTCTCGATCACCGGGGCGGGCTTGCCGGTCTTGGCAGCCTGATCGCGGGCAATGTCCTTTTCTTTTTCCATGTACTCGGGCGTAACGTCTTCCCGGCGGATGAACTTAGGATCGCTGGCCGCGATGTGCATCGCGATGTCGTGGGTGAGCTCCTTGAACTGCTCGGTGCGGGCGACGAAATCGCTCTCGCAGTTCACTTCCACGAGGACACCAATTTTGCCCCCGGCGTGGATATAGCTCACCACCAAGCCTTCGCTCGTAGTGCGCGTGGCCTTTTTCGCCGCCGAGGCAATGCCCTTCTTGCGAAGAATGACGATCGCCTGCTCGATGTCTCCCTTGGCTTCGGTGAGGGCGTTCTTGCAATCCATCATCGGAGCGTTGGTCTTTTCCCGGAGTTCCTTTACTTGTCCTGCACTGATATTCACGGTTGTTGTGCTCACTTCCTCTTCCAATCCGGATCGTAGAAATCCTGTTTAAATGCCGCTTCGAAACCGAGCGCCTTGAGAACCCACTGCTTATGTCGCCTTAACATCGACCATCACGAGCCGAACGAAAGGGCACCGGATAAAACTGTACAGACATTAGATTCCGCAACCCTGCCGCCGGACTCAAACGGCGATCGGACGGTTGCCACATACAAAAGAACCCGCGCCACTGTTGCACGCGGGTCTGTGTCCCAGGTACCTCAGGGGCTCACGCCCCGAACGAACGTTCGAGGCTCTTACTTCTGCTCCGCCGCGGCGGCTTCGAGGTTCTCGCTGGCAGGCTGCTTACGCACGCCCTTGCCGAGCACCTCTTCCATGTTGATCTCTTCACTCTCGGCTTCGGCAGGCGCGGCTGCAGCCGCAGCTTCGTCTGTCGGATTGGCCAGGCCGTGCTCTTCGTCATCGCCGATGTAGCTTTGCGGAACCTCTTCGGTTGCGGTTCCAACGTTGGCGTTGTCGAGCATCGACTTATCGGCGAGTTGCGCACCCTCAGCCACCGAGTCGGCGATCTTCGAAGCGAACAGGCGAATCGCGCGTAGCGCGTCATCGTTGCCCGGGATCACATAATCGACTTCAGTCGGATCGCAATTCGTGTCTACCACCGCAACCACTGGGATTCCCAGCTTGCGCGCTTCTTTGACCGCGATCTGCTCCTTGTTGGAGTCGATCACGAAAATTGCGTCGGGCAGGCGGTTCAAATTCTTGATACCCGCAAGGTTTTCCTGCAGGTGCTTGCGCTCGCGCTCAAGCTTGATGACTTCTTTCTTCGGGAGCAGCTCGTAACGGCCATCGGTGGCCATCTCGTCGAGTTCCTTCAGCCGCTTCACCGATTTCTGTACCGTCACCCAATTGGTGAGCAGGCCACCCAGCCAGCGATGGTTAATGTAGAACATGCCGCAGCGCTTGGCTTCTTCAGCGACAGCATCCTGTGCCTGGCGCTTGGTGCCGACAAACAGGACCAGCTTGCCCTCGGCGGCGACATCGGAAACAAACTTCGACGCCTCTTTGAACATCTTCAGGGTCTTCTGAAGATCGATGATGTAAATCCCGTTGCGCTCGCCAAAGATATATTCCTTCATCTTTGGGTTCCAGCGCTTGGTCTGGTGCCCGAAGTGAACGCCCGCTTCGAGCAACTCCTTCATGGTGATGTTAGCCAAACTACCTCCTATTTGGATTGCATCCTTCGACCACCCCGCCAAGCGCAAAACCAGCGTTCGTTGGGGGCCCCGGATACCAAAATCGGCCCAGGTCGCTCAGGATTTCCATTCCGATACCCGCCCCGTACAGTGCGGGTGCGGAAAGATTTCGTTCCGGTACTGCATTCGGCTCGCATCCCCAGAACCACAAAATACGAGCTATCCAACTGTGGTGCCCCACCCTGTCGCAACCGACCGGGGTGGGTAACCAGCACCGTTTATCTCTTGGAGAACTGGAAGCGCTTACGTGCGCCCTTCTGGCCGTATTTCTTGCGCTCTTTCATGCGGGCATCGCGCGTCATAAGACCTTCGGCCTTCATCTTGCCGCGAAGTTCCGCATTGAACTCCTGCAGCGCACGGGCAAGACCCATCTTCACCGCGTCGGCCTGACCATTGACGCCGCCGCCGCTTACGTTGGCGATGACGTTGAAGGTAGCAATCGTTTCGGTGAGCACCAGCGGGAACTTAGCCGACTGACGCTGCGCTTCGGTCACGAAATACTCTTCGTAGCCCTTGCCATTGACCTTGAACTCGCCGCTGCCAGGACGCAGAAACACGCGGGCGATCGCCGACTTGCGGCGCCCCGTTCCGTAGTATTGAACCAATTCAGCCATTTCGAATGTTTTCGCCGGGCGAAGCTGCCGCCCTTACCCTTCTTAGATCTCTGTTATGCGTTCGCCAAGCTCTTCGGCTGCTGCGCCAAGTGCGGATGCTGCGCGCCCTTGTACACCTTCAGCTTGCCGCCCATGGCCTTGCCGAGCTTCGACTTCGGCAGCATACCCTTGATCGCTTCTTCGAGGATCAATTCCGGGCGCCGCTCCAACCGCTTGAGGAACTCTTCTTCCTTCATGCCGCCGGGAAAGCCGGAGTAGTGGTAATACTTCTTCTTGTCCGCCTTCAGACCGGTGATTTTGATCTTTTCGGCGTTGATTACGACGACATGGTCGCCAGTGTCGAGAAACGGCGTGTACTTAGGGTTGTCCTTGCCGCTCAGGATGCGCGCCACGCGGGACGCCAGCCGACCCAAGGTCTGGCCATCGGCATCAACAACAAACCAGTTGCGCGCAACTTCCCCTTTGGGGAAATACGTGGACATCTCAAACTCTCCCAGATAATGGAAAAACCCGCGAATGATAACCGCTGTGTCAGCCGGCGCGCGAGAACGCGCTGGGAACCACCGAACGGGCAAACGCAGAACTACAGAAGCCTTAAGTGTAACGAACGCGAGCGGGCGATGTCAACGCACACCGCTCCCGGTCAACTACTTACCCTGCCCTTTGCGGGCAATACCAAAGGCTGATTTCGATTGTAGCGGAAAAGAGAGTACAAACCAATACCTTCGCTCTACAATCCTGATCGTGCCGAATCGCCGGGTCCTGCTCCTGCTTTTCTCTTTCTTTAGCAGCGTCTTCGCCACAACATCCTTTGCTGCGGACCAAACCTTCCCTGAAATCTCTGCCCTCCGCGACAAAGTCATGATCGTCCGCGACTTTTACCGTTCCGCAGATCTCCATTTTTCTCCTACGGGCCAGCTAGTCGGGACGGGGGAAAAAGGCTTTGGTCCCACGGACGCCCTCATCCACATCGCCGAAATCAAAGCATCCTCGAAACGCATCATCTTCACCGGCGATCTTCCCCTGATGTATTACGACGCAGCCCTGGACAAGATCTCCTTTCGCAAAGGATGGATGAACCGGCGGGTCGAGATCGATCTTCCTCCCAACGCGGATACAGCCGCGGCGGAGCAAGCGATCTGGAGCGTCTTCTACAAGCCGACGGACCAGATGCTTCCGCCCTGCACCGCGCATGAAAAAGAGATCCGCCAGCAACTGCTTGTTGAGCACGTGGGCAAGCCCGAACACGTGCACTACCCCGCGACCGGTTTATGTTTACCGAATGGCGAACGTTTGCTGAACCAGGTAGGAGAAAACGCGACCGTACCGCGAGCGCTTTCTACGCCGGACCCGGCATTCCCGCCGGGAGCGCCCCGCAATAAAGACTTCCACGGGTTGGTAGTACTGGGCTTGATTGTTGACGCGTCCGGCCACCCATCGACGATTTTCGTGAAGAAGAGCGAGTCCAGCGGTTTCGACTTGTCGGCCGCCCAAGCCGTTTCCAAGTGGAAATTTGAACCCGCTACCCATGACGGTCAACCGGTTGCGGTTTTCATCAACGTGGAAGTCAACTTTCGCTACAAATAAGCGAGACTTACTCGTACGCGAGGGCGTCGATGGGGTCTTTCTGGGCGGCCTTCACGGCGGGATAGATCGCGCCGAGCATGGCGCCAACGATTGCAATCAGGGTCGCGTAACCGATCCATGGGGCCGTCATCTGGACGGTCATGAGCGGGAACTTGGCGCGAATCCCAACCTTTGCGAGATAGCTGACGCCGATTCCCAGGGCGATGCCACAGATGGCGAGGGTCAGGGTCTCACGCAGGATGAGACGAACGATATAGAGCTTATCCGCGCCCAAGGATTTGAGGATCCCAATCTCGCGGGTGCGCTCCATGACGGCGGTGTACATCGACTGGAAAATCACGATAAAGCCGATGATCATCGAGATTCCCACCACGACCCGGATGAAATTTGCGAATCCCGGCAAGTTCTGCACCGTCATCATCGAGAGAAAGGCCTGCAGTGAGCGCGCCGTGTAGTTCGACATGGCAGGGACTTCCTTGATCTCCTGCACCACCAAGTCTGCGTTTTCCGGATGGTCGAGGCGCAGGTAGAACATGCTGGCTTTGCCGGTCGAACCCATCAGGTCCTGCAAGGTGGCAATCGGAACGAACTTCCGGGCGCCCTTACCGTTCTCCACAATGCCGGAGACACGGAAATCGTGGTTGAACAACTCGAGCTTATCCCCGACTTTCACGTGCTTGTCACTGGCGAAGTAGTCGTCAACCAGGATGTCGTAGGGACCCTGGAATGGGCCGCCTTCGAGGTAGTGAAAGGGTCTTCCGGTGTTGTCGAAATTGTAGGGCGAGCCCTCGGTGAGATCGATGCCATAGATCACTTCGAGGCTGCCGGAAGTGTTAGTCGACATCACCACCGGAACCGCGGCTTCTACGTGATCGAGCTTGGCGAGAATGTCGGCAACTTTAATCGGAACCGAGGCGCTGCTGAAACTGGACAGCACGGAAGCGTTCGGCGGCTGCACCATCACGTCGGCCCCGATGCCGGCGGTGCGTTTCTTGCTGTCGTTCAGCATGCCGATGGAGAGGCCGACGATCAGCAGGATCAGGGTGACTTCAATCGCAATCGCGACAATGCTGATTACCGACCGCAACGGCCGGTGCACCAGGTTCGAAACAATCATCCGGTTCATCATGTCAGTTCGATTGTACGGGATACGTGCATCCTGCACGGAGCCGCCAAGCATGGAGGATTAGCTAATTGCCTCCGGTGGCGGTGTGAAGATGGTCGTCGAGGTTAACGAGGGTCGATCCGGGGGGTTGCTCGAGCGCGAATTGATCGGGGGTCATCGGCTTATTGAGCTCCAGTTTCACGATGTGGAGGGTGACGGTGTACTCCTCCTGCGGGCGCCAGATCCGGATCAGGTTGGGAAACTGCATGCCATTGATCGGCTTGAAGTCATCATAGCTGGCGTCGGTGGCGACGTATCCGTTGCGGTCGTACACAACCTGACGGTAGGGCAGCAAAGTGGTGCGGCTGAAATAGAGCTTGCGCGCAAGGTACCAGTCGTCATTCGGCTCACGGCGGATGATGTCGAGGATGTAATTCGGTTCCTCGACGTCGCGCTTGGTCTTCGGGTCCTGGATGATCTCGTTTGAGCCTTCGAGCACGGCGATCTCGTTCTTTGGATCGACTTCGTGCAGCATGAGGGCGTCGCTAATGTGCTGGGGACGAAGATTTTCCAGCGGCGAAGGAGAAGGCTTATTGATCTGGTTATGACCGATCACGAAGCGGTTCTTGGGAGGGATGGAAAGCTGGAAGGTATCGCCATTGCTGACCATATCGAATGCCTTGGTGCGCACGATGGGCAGCAAGCCAATGAGGCGGAGATAGTTGGGCTTCTCGGCCAGCAGATAGCCGCGGATCTCCTGATACTCGGTGATCTTGCCCTTTTTCGAGCCGCCGGTGGAGGCATCGATGTCGACGGTGGCGCTCAAAGTGTTGATCTTGGAGGCGATTTCGTTGAGGGTTTGCACGAGCTGGTCGCGGGTGGCGGACTGCAAAGGCGCGGAACTCATGCGGACCGGCACGGGGCGGCTGCGGAGAAGGCATCCGGAGCCACAGAGGAGCAGTACTCCAGTCAGCGCGGTATGAAAAAGACGGCGTAAGTGCATGTTCTAAAACTGGGCCAGACAGAATAGAAGCATTCAAACCTTAGATTGCAAAGAAAGTATAACGTGGCAAAGTTTTTTCAGGGGCAGCCGGGAGTTAATTCCAGTGGCGTTTGAGGCTCGTCTTCACTGCGCGCTGAGGGCGTGACGGTACGCCGCCACGTTGCGGTTGTGTTCATCGAGCGTGCGGGCGAAGCGGTGATGGCCCTGCGCATCGGCAACGAAATAGAGGAACTGGGTTTCAGCCGGATGCATGGCGGCTTCCAGCGACGCCCGGCCGGGATTGGCGATTGGACCCGGAGGAAGGCCGGGAAATCTGTAGGTGTTATAGGGGGACTCGAACTGCAAGTCGGACGCGTAGATCGCGCCGCGATAGCGACCATTGAGCAACGCGGCGTAGATGACCGACGGGTCGGCGGCGAGCGCCATGTTTTCCTTCAGCCGGTTGTAGTAAACGCTGGCCACCTCCGGCCGTTCGGTTGGGGCGGCGGTTTCTTTCTCAACAATCGACGCCATCGTAACCACCCGGTGCACGTCTTCGGCGAGGCCGATTGTCTTGGCCTGCTGGCGGAATTGGTGAACCATGGCGGCGGCCATGTCATGCGCCGACATCGTACGGGTGAAAGCGTAGGTGTCAGGGAACAAATAGCCTTCCAGCGATTGTGCCTGGGGATCGATGTCTTTGACGAGAAACAAGTCGGTGCGCGCGGCATTGAGGAAGTCCGCGGCGGGGCCGAGGCCAGCTTGTTCGACCGCCTGGGCGATGTCGAACATGTTGTAACCCTCGGGCACGGTGACCTGCCGTACATAGACATCGCCGCGCGTCAGGCGGTCGCGGACGACGAGGGCATTCTCCCGGCTGTCGAACTTGTATTCACCGGCCTTCAAGGTGCGCGCACCGCGCAGCACGTGCATAGCAAGGAAGGCATTTTCGGAGCGAATGATTCCGTTGGCTTTGAGCTCACGCACAATGTGGCGGGTGCTCCATCCCTGACGCAGGAGGACAAACTTCGGCTCGGCGGGCGTGACTGGAAGCCAGAGGGCCCACCCCACCCAGAGGACGGCGGCAAGGATCAGGAGAAGCACGATGGTGAAGAACGTACGCATGCGCTTTGCAGTTTAGATGATGGGCGTAAGTTCATGGATAGCTGCCCTCAGGACAGAGGCTAAAGGGTGCCGTGCCCTCTACGGAGCCCTCATGGGTTCTGGCGACGCTGGAGGAAACCTTGCAGGATGAGAACGGCGGAGAGGCGATCGACGGCCTCGCCCCGTTTACGGATGCTCATTTCACTCTCGCGGAGTACGCGGTTGGCTTCGACGCTGGTGAAGCGCTCGTCCCAGAGATGAACCGGGAGGGAAAACTCCTTATGCAGCAACTCGGCGAACTCGCGCGCCTTCTCAGTGGAGGAACTCTCGGCGCCACTGAGTCGCAAAGGTAGACCGACGACAATTTCGCAAACCTGGTGGGAGGAGAGCACCTCTTTCAGGAAGGCAAGGTCGGTGCGCTTGTTCTTACGCAGCATGGTGGGGATGCCCTGGGCGGTAATGCCGAGCGGGTCCGAAATCGCTAGCCCGATGCGCCGCGTCCCGTAGTCGAGAGCCAGTATTCGACGGTGAGGCTGCGTGGAAGGCTCTATCAAAGTGGCCACGATGAAATTATAGTTTGCATGTGCCTGACTCGTGAGGAACCCTGGAATGGCGAACAACCCGCTGGATGTCGCACCGAAGGCTGAGAACGACGTTTCTGAGATTCCGCAGGTCACGGTGGATCGCGGCACAGCCGAGGAACTCGATCTTCGACGGATGCAGCGCACGCAGACGACCGCGCTGTTCATCCTGGCGGTAGCGACTGGGCTGGCTTTGGCGTATGTAGCGAAGATGGTACTCGTGGTGATCTTCTCGGCCGTGCTGCTGGCATTCGTTCTGGCGCCGGTGGTGGACTTTGGGATTCGTTTGCGACTGCCGCGCCCACTCTCGGCGCTGATCGCGATTTTCCTGCTGCTGGGGGCGATCTATGGCGTCACGCTTCTTTCGTACAGCAAGGCAGTGGATTTTATGCAGGACCTGCCGAAATACAGCAAGCAGGTGAAAGAGGTAGGAGCCAAATTCCAGCGCCGCGCGGAAGCCTTGCGCAAGACCACGGAATCGATCGTGCCGCAGTCCCCGGAGGACAAGAAGGCGGTCACCATCCGGCAGAGCTCCAGCTATTCCGACACGATCACGAATGCGTTGGGGTCGGTGGGAGAGGTCGTGTTCACCATCAGCTTCGTGCCGTTCCTGGCGTTCTTCATGCTGAGTTGGCAAGAGCACGTGCGATCGAAGACGGTAATGCTTTTCAAAATGGAGAACCGCAACACGGCTTACGTGACGATGGGGCTGATGTCTGGCATGATTCGCAGCTTCATCGTCGGCAATCTTCTGGTTGGATTGTTCGTGAGTGTGGTCAGCCTGATTGTTTTCGGCTTTCTCGGCGTGCCGTTCTTTTATTTTGTCGGATTCATCAGCGGCTTTCTGAGCATCGTTCCTTACCTGGGCGTCGTCTTGGCGTTGGTCCCTCCGATTATCACCGGCATGGGCGTTCTGACGCTGGACAAACTGGTCCTTCTCGGCGTGGTAACTCTTGGTCTGCACTTGTTCGCAATGAACGTGCTGTATCCGAAAATCATCGGCAAACGGCTCCAACTCAATCCGCTAACGGTGACGATCGCGTTGCTTTTCTGGGGATGGCTATGGGGAGCGATGGGACTGATCCTGGCGATCCCGCTGACCGCAGGGATCAAGATCGTGCTCGATCACGTGGAGGGTTTCGAGGGATACGGCCACTGGATGGGAGAATAGACGCCAACCCATCGAGGTTGGAAACCCTAGGCGTCGCTGGGCATCAGCTCGAATCCGAGCGAAGTGGTTTCATGTTCCGGGATCGCCACATCCGCGACGGTCACCTTGTTCCGCGTTTTGAGCTCATCAAAAACCTGGGCGATGAGATCGTCGGTAAACGCTGCCGGAGTTACGAGAATGTGCTCAAGTTGCTCGCGGGTGCAGGTACGCACGTACGACGCGGTGCCAAGCGTGTAGTCGACCTGGTAAACGTCGGGAGCCAAGCCGAAAATGTGCAGTATGCCAGACATGTCCAAAGGAGATGCCGGCGAGAGCGTGGGGGTTTGCGGCAAAATTTCAGGATCTAAGCGCGATCGCTGAATTAGAAACTGGCGTCTAGGCTTCGGCGATGGAACTAGCTTCCGGGAAACGCAGTTTGCACTTGGAAAGCGCCTTGGAGAGCAGCTCTTCGATTTCGGTCTCTTCGCAGCCCTTGGCCATGGCGAGTTCGCTGACCAGCAGGTAGCGGGCACGTTCCAGCATTTTCTTTTCGCGGAAAGAGAGCGGCTTGGCCTGGCCGAGAACGAGCAGACTTTTGAGAACGCCGGCGACTTCCATCAGTGAACCGGTGCGCATGCGGTCGGAATTTTCCTTAAAGCGGTCTTTCCAATCGTGATTGCTCTCGCACTTGCCGTCGGTCAGGAAATCGATGATCTTCTGGATCTCGCCATTGCGGACGACCTTGCGCAGGCCTACCAGATTCACGCTATCGAAGGGAACCATTACGCGGAGGCTACTGGCTTTGATTTTCAGCCAATAGCATTTCTGAACAGAAGCGCCGATGGTGCGGCTGCTGATCTGCTCGATAATGCCGACCCCATGGTTCGGGTAAACCACCTTATCGCCAACGAGAAAGCTGAGAATATTATTCATGCAGACCGTACCCGGGAAGCAATTCGAGCCAATGGGGGGGCACCTGTAGACTGTAAATTATTGTACGTTGAAGGCCCTAAACTGTCAATTCACGCGGCTTTCGACGCAGCTCGATGTTTTCGTACCGAAGGCGCGAAAAAGACTGCTTCTGCATGAGCAAGCCAACGCCGAGGGCGGGGCGAGAGTCTTACCGAATGCGGCGGTATAATTCGAGGATTCGAAAGGTGTCCCCACAGAAGTATGCCAGAACATATTAAGCAAAAGCTCCAGGCGGAGATTGAAGTTCTGGAGCATGAGCTACAACATGAACTTCCCGCCGAACTGAAGAAGGCGGTCGCGCTCGGCGACCTCAGCGAAAATGCCGAATATCACATGGCGAAACAGCGGCAGGAGTTTGTGCGCGCGCGATTGGGCCAACTTAAGAGCCGGATGGCGGAACTGTCGCTCGTCAACATGAGCAATATCCCCAAGGACCGGGCGGCAATTGGCTCCACGTTGAAGGTGCACGACCTGACCAAGGACGAGAAGATCCAGTACAAGCTCGTGACCAGCGAGGAGTCGGATGTAACCCAGGGACTGATTTCGACCACGTCTCCAATCGGACGCGCTCTGTTGAATAAACGGGAAGGCGACGTCGTTGAGGTGGTCACCCCGGTTGGCAAGCGCGAGTTGGAGATCCTGAAGCTCACTACAATTCACGACGAAGCATGATGACCTGGACCAATGCGGTGGGACGCACGTGCGGCGTCCTGCTCTACAAGATTGTGGATGGGCTGGCGCTTACCCGCATTAACCCGAATGTCCTGACCTTCCTGGGACTGGTTATCAACATCGTGGCCGCAGTCTTCTTCGGGTTCGCGCGCGCGGAAAATCAACAGCGAATGTTCCTGTACGCCGGACTGGTGATCATCGGCGCCGGCATTTTCGATATGGTCGACGGCCGCGTGGCGCGGGCGACGAACCAGGTCACTATCTTCGGCGGATTCTTTGACTCCGTCATCGACCGCTATTCCGATGTCGCACTCTTCTTTGGGCTGCTGGTGTATTACGCACGCGCCAACCGTTTTCTTTACGTTGTGCTGGCCGCGGTCGTGATGGTCAGCTCGGTGATGGTGAGCTACACGCGGGCGCGTGCAGAATCGCTGATCCCAAGCTGCAAGGTCGGCTTTATGGAGCGGCCGGAGCGGATCGTGCTGATCATCATCGGGGCACTGTTTAACCGCATGGCGCCAGTGCTGTGGATTGCGGCGGTGATTTCCACGGTCACGGTCATTCATCGCGTCGTGTACACCTACCAGAAGACGAAAATCCTGCAGGACGCGGTCACGCGAGAGGCCCAGACGCAACGACAATCGCAAAGCTCGCTTCCCGAAATATCGCCTCTTGCTCGATAATCAAACAGTCATTAGCCGATGTGTTTTTCGGGTCCGAGAACGGGATTGAAAGTCTGCCAACCTTCGCGCCGTCGTTCTGCAGTGAGCCTGGTGTATTCTGACCCGTTTGCAAGTCATCCATCAGTGAGCGTGTGGCGTTGAAGGTAAAACCTGTTCTGCTGGTGCACGGTGGTGCGTGGGCGATCCCCGACGACGCGGTGGACGCCCACCGGGGTGGCGTGCGCAACGCCGCCGATGCCGGCTGGCGCGTGCTGGAGCGGGGCGGCAGTGCGCTTGACGCTGTGCAGGAAGCGATCGTTGCGATGGAAGAGGATGACACCTTCGACGCCGGGCGCGGTTCCTTCCTGAATGAAGACGGCAAAGTGCAACTCGACGCGCTGATGATGGATGGAGCGACATTGCAGGCAGGCGGGGTGGGCTGTGTGGAACGCTTGCGCAATCCGATTAGCGCGGCTCGCAAGGTGTTGAGCGACAGCCCGCATATTTACTTCGTGGGCGAGGGTGCGGAACGCTTCGCAGAAGAACACGGCATGGCGCTGTGCGCGAACGAGGATCTGATCATCGAGCGCGAATTGGTGCGCTGGAAAGACGCGAAGAAGCAGCAGATTTTCACCGTGCCGCCGGAGTTTGCCGGGCCGGAATCGCAGGCGGCCAAGCACTTGAAGCCACCCATGGATTCGCATGACACGGTGGGCGCGGTCGCTTTGGATACCACGGGCAATATCGCCGCCGGGACGTCGACCGGCGGAACTCTCAACAAGGCGGCCGGACGCATCGGGGACTCTTCATTGATCGGCTGTGGGTGTTATGCCGATAACTTGAGCGCCGCAGTGTCCACCACCGGATGGGGCGAGCCGATGATGAAGCTGGTGTTGAGCAAGTGGGCGGCGGACCGGGTGGAGATGGGCGACGTCCCCCAGGAAGTAGCAAACGCCGCTATTGCGCGATTGCATAAGCGGCTGAACGGGCACGGCGGGATCATCCTGCTCGACGCCCAGGGACGGATCGGCCTGGCACACAACACACCGCGCATGGCGTGGGCCTTGCGCCGCCCGGGCGAGGCCGTCGACGGTATTCAGATACCCATTGGCGACGACGCCGTCCGACAACTCCGGTTGTAACCAACGTTCTCTCTTGCTTTCCTCACGACCCCTAGTGTAAAAACCCCCGATCGGAAGAATGAGCAGCCATTCATTTTTGCCGGTGGACTGTGCCCACCGGAGGACTGCTCGAAACGTGGTTTGTGGGTTTCCTGAACGGCTGGAGAGACTATGCGTACTTTTTTGCGATTTGCCGTAATCACGGCAGTGTGCCTGAGTGCGGTTTTCGGGTTTTCCCAAGGATCGTCCGCAGATTTGCGGGTCACCGTAAAGGATGCCAAGGGTGCGGCGATCAAGGATGCGACTGTCACCGCGCGCAACGAAGCGCAAAACTTCGAGCGATCGGGCGCCGCCACAAGCGATGGGGAGTACGTATTCCAGGCTTTACCTCCCGGGCTTTACAAGATCACGATTGAAGCTGCGGGATTCGCGAAGTCCGAGCTGCAGAACGTGCGCCTGACGGTCGGGCAGGTGGCGATCCTGCCGGTCGAGGTAAAGGTCGCAAACGTAAACGAGACGGTGGACGTGACCTCCGAAGCAGAACTGGTTGAGACGCAGCGCACCGGATCAGCCACCACGGTGAACCAGGTACAGATCGACAACCTGCCGATCAACGGTCGCAACTACATCAACTTCGCCCTCACCAACTCGCAACTGGCGCGCGATACGGCACCTTCGATCGGCGCGGCGCCTACATCCGGGCTGAACGTGACCGGCCAGCGCGCCCGCAGCAACCTGGTGACAGTAGACGGCGCTGACGCGGTGGATAACTCCGTCAACGGTGTGCGCTCGACCGTGTCGCAGGATGCGGTGCAAGAATTCCAGCTGCAGACCAACGGCTACAACGCGGAATATGGCCGCGCCTCAGGTGGCGTGATCAACATCGTCACGAAATCAGGTTCCAACGATTTCCACGGCGACATCTTCGGCTACCTGCGCAATCGCGACATCCAGGCCGTCAATCCTTTCAGCACGCTCTCGAACCCGGCCTACACGCGGGTGCAGGCGGGCTTCACCGCAGGCGGCGCGATCAAGAAAGACCGCACGTTCTATTTCCTATCGTATGAAACGACGCGCCGCCACGAGAGCGGGTACAGCAGTATTGGCGCGGACAATTTTGGATTCCAGAATTTTGATTTCACGCCCTTCGGTGTTCCCGTGCAGTTGCCGCTCACGTCCCAGCAGGCGGCGTTCATCGGGCAACAAGTGCAAACCGGCAATCCGGCACTGATCCAGCAGGCGGTGCAATTCGGATTGCTCGCGGGCAGTACATCGGTCACCGCGCTGACAGGAAAAAATCCGCTCTACAACCTGGGCTTACTCCCGAGCCCGTACATGTTCACGCCAGTCACGGCCGGAGTGGCGAACGCGCTGCCGGCCTCCTATGTGCCGATGAACAGCTTGATCGGCAACTTCCCGATTTTCGAAGGAACGAGCTTGTGGTCGGGCAGATTGGACCAACAGATTTCGTCGAATAATTCCCTGTCGCTGCGGGTCGGCGTAAGTCCGAGCACGGTGACCGGCATCCAGGTGAATGCGCAGGGGCCGCAGAACTTCGGCGAGAATGCCTGGTCGCGCACCTCGGACCAGACCTATCGCGACTTCAACGTGACCGCCGCGGACACGTGGACCCTCGGCAATAACAAGGTCAACGAATTCCGCTTCCAGTACGCACGCCGGGGCTTGCTCTATAACTACGCCGCGGAAGCGCCGGGGGGCGACAACGTCGCCATCAACATCCCGGGCTATGCCTTCTTCGGACGCGAACCGTTCTCCTATGTAAACCGCACGGAACAGCGCTATGAGGCGCTCGACAACTTCACCCTGACCAAGGGCCGTCATACCGTGAAGTTCGGCTTCGATGCTAATTTCCTGCCGTTACGCGCAGACTTTACCGTGAACTTCGGCGGCTTGTATGACTTCGGATCGATTCCTGTGGGAGCGCTCTCGAATGGGGCCGCCTTCCCCGACCTCAACCCGGTGCAGGCGTATGGACTGGGAATTCCGCAAGACATGGTGCAGGGTGTGGGCTATGCGCACGACGCCTTTACCAACCTTCCCCTGGGAGTCTTCCTGCAGGACAGCTGGCGGGTGACCAGCCGGCTGACGCTGAACTACGGGGTGCGCTACGACGTGGAGTTCACTCCCACGTTTGCGGCGGCCACGCCACTGGCGGCGCAGGCGCAGAACGCGTTCGGTATTACGCAAGGCATTCCGCGCGACTTCAACAACGTGGCGCCGCGCTTTGGATTTGCCTACGATCCGTTCGGCGATGGCAAGACAGCGATCCGCGGGTCGTACGGCATGTTCTACGATCATCCGCTGCTGGCGTTGGCGTTCGATTCCAACGTTGCGGACGCAACCAAGGATGCGCAGATCGTGCTCTTCGGCGGATCGCCAACCGCCTGCAACCCCGCCGACCCGATTGGCACCTTGACGGCGACGAATGCGTTCCAGGGAAATCTGGCATGCTTGCCGCCCTCTTTCACCTACATTCCCAGCCAGCAGCGCTTCAATCCGACGCCTGGCACCAATTCGATCTGGATCAATCAGAACTTCCTCACCGGAGGACCCGGTGGCGGACCATTCCCGCTAACCATGCTTCCCTTCGGATACCCGGTGGCGAAAAACTTCGTGTACGCGTACTCGGAGCAGGTGAACTTCAGCGTGGATCATGACTTCGGCCATGGCTACGCTTTGAGCCTGCAATACAACTTCAACGGCGGCCGCCACCTTAACCGGCCGATCAATGTGAACGCCTCGAACAAGAACAACCTGCTGATTCAAAACTGGTACAACTACGTGGAAAGCCAGTCAGGCACCGCGCAGCAGGCGGCCATTGAAGGTGGTCCGCTGCAAGTGAATGCGGTTGGGGCTGGCCCGACTGGACCGTATATTCCGGCGGCTCTGGTGAGCTTCTTCCGTCCGTCCGGGCTCAATCCTACGTTGGCACCGTACTATCCGGCGGGGGCCGTCGCTTTCGCCAACAGCGTGCTGCAGGCGGACGGCCTGGGCGGCTATGGGACGATTCCATTCAGCGATGTCCCGGCCAACTACTCGAACGGAACTTCCGACTACAGCGGCTTCACGGCGAACTTCAGCAAACGTTTCTCAAATCATTTCCAGTTTCTGGCGTCGTACACGTGGTCGCATTCAATCGACGACTCGACCGACCTGCAATCGACACTCACTCCGCAGAACAACTACGACCCGGCGGCAGAACGATCGAACTCGCTGTTCGATCAGCGCCATCGCTTCGTCTTCAGCGGCGTTTTTGACTCGGGATCCAGCCACAACGGGTCCTGGGGCAAGCTGATGAATGACTGGACGGTTGCGCCGATCATCGAGTTCGGTGCGGGACGTCCCTTCGACATCGTGAGCGGCGAAGACCAGAATTTCGATTTCGGTGCGACGACGGACCGGCCGATGACGGCGCAATCCGGCCAGACCGATCTCTGCGGCGACACCGCGGCACCCTCCAAGTACTCGCCGACCGGATACCTGATTCCAACCTGCTATCTCAACGTGCTCGCGACCGGTGTGGTTCCAAACCTGAACGGAAACCTCGGCCGGAACGCCGGGCTGGAACCGAGCGTCGTGTTTAACGATATTCGTGTCTCACGCCGGTTGAACTTCGGCGAACGTTTGCATCTGGACGCGATCATGGACCTGTTCAACATCGTCAACAAGTTCAACGTGGCCGACGTCAATCCGCTGTGGAACGAGGCAGGAACTCCAACGGCGGCCTTCGATCCGCGGCAGTTTCAGTTCGCGCTGAAATTGAGCTGGTAACAAGCGAAAATCTTCGGACGGCGCCTCACGCTGAGGCGCCTAATTTTTTGGCTACAATCGAGAGCATGACGAGGAAGAAGCGCTCGGTTGCGACGGATTGCGTCCATGCCGGAGAAGAACGGCACGGCCGCGGCAATGTTCCACTCACCACACCCATTGCCCAGACTTCGGTATTCGTGCTGGAAAAGTTCGCGGACCTGCGTCGCTACGCGGAAGGAAAGTCGAAGGACTACCTGTACTCGCGCTACGCGAACCCCACCGTCGCCGCAGCGGAACAAAAGATCGCGGCGCTCGAGGGTGCGGAGGCATGCGTCGTCACCGCCAGCGGGATGGCCGCTTTCTTGTGCGCGGTGCTCAGTTGCTGCCAGGCAGGCGATGAGATCGTGGCCCCGCTGGATGTTTACGGCGGAACGTTGAAGCTCGTGGAAACGGTGCTGGCACGTTGCGGGATCAAGACGAGCTTCATTCCGTTCAATGACCTCGACCGGGCGGAGAGGTATATCAACCAGCGCACGCGCATGATGTTGATCGAGACGCCCGCGAACCCAACAGTGCGATGCTTTGACTTACGAAAAATGTGTGCCCTGGCACGCAGACACAAGATCGTCACGGTCGTCGATAGCACATTTGCGACCCCGGTTTTGCAACGGCCTCTGACCCTTGGGGTGGACATGGTGTACCACTCGGCAACGAAATACCTGGGCGGCCACAGCGATCTCACCGCCGGGGCGCTGGCGGGGTCGAGGAAATGGATCGACCTGGCGCGGCAGGTGATGATCGTGACGGGTGGGTGTCTTGATCCAGGGGCAGCGTACCTTCTCATCCGTGGACTGAAGACGCTGGATATACGCGTCGAGCGCGCGTGCAAGAATGCGCATGCGATTGCGAGATTCCTGAACGAACATCCGAAAGTGAAGCAAGTCTTCTTTCCCGGACTGCCGGATGACCGCTTTCACGAAGTCGCGAAGGCGCAAATGCGCGACGCGGGCATGATGGTTTCGTTCGATATTCGTGGTGGCGGAAGGGCGGCAGAGAAATTTATTAATGCGCTTGAGCTCTGGTGCCTGGCCACAACGCTGGGCGGAGTGGAGTCGACTGTTTCCTATCCGCTGCTGTCATCGCATGTGGGCCTGGGGCGGGAAAGGTTGAATCTATTGGGAGTTTCCGACGCGACGATCCGGCTTTCGGTGGGGATTGAAGCTCCGGAGGACCTGATCTCGGACCTCGATCAGGCGCTGCGAAAGACGTAGCCTCTCGGTTCATTGACCCTGAAAATAAAGCCGTTGTAGGATTCGGAAGCTGCTCGCCACATTCTATTGAGTCGTAATGCGATTTTGCATGGCTCATCGAGGGAAATGAGAATTCGTCGATTCTGGTCACTTCCCCTGCTGGGCGCAGTGATTTTCACGACCGCGTGCGAAACCGACAGCCCGAAAAAGGCTGCTGTGAAGCCGCCGGCCGCTGCCATGGCCCCGAGCCTCCCGACTCCGGCACCTGCCCAGGCTGCTCCTGCGCCAGAGCCCGTCGCGGCTGCGCCCGCTCCGGAGGATCCGGCAGCGACGCTGATTGCGCAGGCGGAAAAGGAATTTCAGGCAGGGCGAGCTAACTACACGGCGGGACACCTGGAAGCCGCCAAGGACAACTTTGACCATGCCTTCATGACCATGGTGGGAAGCGGCCTCGATATTCATTCGGACGAGCGTCTGGAAAACGAGTTCGACAAGATTGTCGAGTCGGTGCACGAACTGGAGTTGCAGGCGCTGAAAGAAGGCGACGGGTTCACGGAGCAAAAATCGGAACCGGCGCCGATCGATGAAGCCAATGAAGTGACGTTCCCCGTGGATCCAAACATCAAGGCACAGGCGCTGGCTGAAGTCCAGCAAACACGATCGGATTTACCGCTGGTGATGAACGACCAGATCGCAAGCTTCATCTCGTACTTCTCGAGCCGCGGCAAGGGAACTTTGGCGAATGGCATGGCGCGATCGGGACGCTATCGCGAAATGATCTCGCGGGTGCTGAAGGAACAAGGGGTGCCGCAAGATTTGATTTACCTTGCGCAGGCGGAGTCAGGCTTCCACTCGCTGGCGCTTTCACGCGCAGGAGCGCGCGGGATGTGGCAATTCATGGCGAGCCGCGCATCCGGATACGGACTGGAAAGAAACTGGTGGCTCGATGAACGGCAGGATCCGGAGAAGGCGACGCGGGCAGCAGCGCACCATTTGAAAGATCTCTACAACATGTTCGGCGATTGGTACCTGGCGATGGCCGCCTATAACAGCGGGCCATTAACGGTGCAGCGCGCGGTGGAACGCACGGGGTATGCCGATTTCTGGGAGTTGTATAAGCGCAACGTACTTCCCTACGAGACGCGCAACTATGTACCGATCATCATCGCGATCACGATCATGTCGAAGAACCCGCAGCAATACGGGCTCGACAATGTGCAATTCGAGGTGCCGCTAGCGAGCGACTCAGTTGCGATTGATTATCCCGTGGACCTTCGCCTGGTGGCGGAGTGCGTGGACAGTTCGGTGACGACCTTGCAGGAACTCAACCCAAGCTTGCTGCGGATGACGACGCCAAAAGATCAGCAGTTCACGCTGCATCTCCCCGCGGGAACGAAGGAAAAATTCGAACAGCAAGTAGCGGGAATTCCGATGGAAAAACGCGTACTGTGGCGCTTCCACAGGGTACAACCAGGAGACACCCTGGCATCTATCGCGCGCAAGTATCACGTGAGCGCGGAAGCAATTTCAGATGCGAATAATCTTCCGGATGATGAAGTGCTCGCCGACGCGAAGCTGATCATACCGGTGGCACCCGCCAAAAATAAGGAAGGGGCAGTGAGCGACGCGGGCAGCTATTCGAAGCACGCCACCGCCTACAAGGTGCGCAAGGGCGACACGATCTCCAGCATCGCTGATGATTTTGCCGTGCCGGCCGACAAGATTCGAAGATGGAATCACCTGACGGGCGACTTGGTGAAGCCCGGGCGAGTTCTGCACATTTACAAGCCCAGCGGCGAAGAAGAAGACGCAGCCGGCTCGTCGCCACCGCGACATGCGAAGGCCGCGCCCGAGCTAAGCACTCGGAAGGCGTCCTCTACGACGAGCAGCAAGAAGGAGTCGGCAAAATCGATCACGCACCACACGGTAAAACGCGGAGAGACTTTGACGAGCATCGCGAGTCAATACAACACGACGGTGGCAGAGTTGAAGAAGAAGAATCCGACGATCGCGAAACTGCGCGCCGGAGATGTCCTCCTGATTCCTCGATAGACTCACATTACATCCTGAAATCAATAAGTTACACGTCTCCTCTCATCGGACCGACGGGTGTATTTCCATTGTGAATTCGTGCTGCGATACGGCGCCCGCGGGTCGGTTGCCACGTGACGTAATTTCAGATAGAGTCCGTATCCTTGATGGAGCGTGGTCGCGCGAAGGGCGAGGGTTGTAGTGCTATAATCCGCGCCGTTGGACGTGATCGAAGCGATCGTTATTCGCAATCGTTGGCGTTGACTGGTCGACAGTCAGACGCAAGTGATCGGTACAAATATCGTTGCAGGCGGAGATAGGCAGGAGGACAGATGAGTTTCGACGACATTACGCTGTACGGACGTGATGACGAGATGGATGAGTTCGGCGACTCTAACGCGTTCGATGAGTCCCTCGACGAGGATTTCGAGGACGAAGAAGAAGAGGAAGATGAGACCGTCACCGCCTCGGCCCCCGACGAAGAGGAAGAGGACATTGACGACGAAGATGAAACCGAGATGACCACGGGCGGCGGAGCTGCCTCTGGCACGGGTGGCGGCGGAGGAGCGGCTGAGAAGCAAAAAGCGGCGCCTCCGAAGAAAGCACCTGCGAAGGCCGTAGTAGCTTTGAAGCCAGCCGCAGCCAAGAAAGCCCCGGCAAAGAAGGCTGTGAAAAAGGCTCCTGCCAAAAAAGCCGCGAAGAAGGCTCCGGCTAAGAAGGCCGCGAAAAAGGCAGCCAAGAAGAAGAGTGCCAATAAGTCCTCGAAGAAAGCACCTGCCAAGAAGTCGGCGAAAAAGGCAGTGAGGAAGACGGCCAAGAAAAGTGGCGCCAAGAAGACCTCCAAGAAAGCGGCCAAGAAGGGCCGCAGGCGCTGACACCAAATAGATAGAGACGGACGGGGTCGCGGGAGAGCCGCGGCCCTTTCTTTTTGCCCCGAACTTCGGTGTACCGACATCGAATAAGCAGGAGAGGTATGCTGCACGAAATCAAATCCACGAACCCTGCTTCGTCATTCGAGAATGCTGTTGATCTTCTGATCGCCTGCCATGAGCGCATTCGGCACTTCAGCTCGATGCTGCGGAAACTGGCCCATGCCGAGGGTGCGACAGATGAGGAGATCAGGAATGCGGCCGGATCCGCCTTGCGGTACTTTTCAATCGCTTTGCCTTTGCATGAAGCAGACGAAGAGGAGAGCGTGCGTCCGCGGCTCATTGCGCTCTCCAATCCGGAGATTACGGGTGCGCTGGAGGCAATGACGCATCAGCACCAGGCGGTCGACGACCTTGTCGAGAGACTATCGCCGGTTCTGCGGCTGCTCTCCCACAATCCGGCGAAGCTGCCCGATGTGCATGCCGAACTCTGCTCGCTTTCGGCTGCCTTGCAGGAAGTGTTTGAGGGCCACCTCGCCCTCGAGGAAAGCGTAATTTTCCCTTTTCTGCACCAACAATTGTCTCCCGAAGCTCTGACCAGTGTTTTGGGCGAAATGCAGCAACGTCGCAAGCACGCATAGGACGCGTATCCTCCAGAATCGAAGCCGCTAACTTCCGCACGGTCTTCTGGGTCGTTATACTGCAGAGCGAGGCAAAAGCCTCTTTTAGTCAATCCAAACGCGTGCCGCACGCGTACTTAAAGCGGCGAGACAGGGGCGTACCACTGAGCACGCTGGCACCCAATCCGGAAACGGGTGACTCCACGCTGATCGCGCGGCTTCGCGCGGGCGACCCGCAGTCCATGGCTGCGCTCTATGACCGCTATTCGCCCATCGTGTACGCGACTGCGTTACGCATTTTGGGCGACGCCGCAGCGGCGGAAGACGTTCTGCAGGAGATTTTCATGCAGCTATGGCGCGAACCTTCGGCCTTCGACGGAAGTCGCGGCAGCCTGGCAGCGTGGCTCGGTGTGATTACCCGCCATCGTGCGATCGATGTTATCCGGAAGCGGCGTCCGCAAACGAATTTGGATGACGTGGTGATTGCCGGCAGCCACGATATAGGAACGGAGGCCGAGCAGAACGTAATCGTTGAGAAAGTGCGCAGCGCGATGTTGGAGATGTTCCCGGAACAGAGACGCTGCATGGAAATGGCTTTTTTTGAAGGGCTGACGCATACGGAGATCGCGGCGAAGACCGGTGAGCCGCTGGGAACGGTGAAGACACGCATTCGCAGCGCGCTGCTACAGCTTCGCAAACGACTAGCGCCAGGAGACCGCTCGTGAATTCGCACGACCAATTCGCGGAAGAAGTGCTGCTCTACGCCCTCGGCTCGCTCGAAGGCGGTGAGAGAGAGCGTTTCGAGGCGCATCTGGAGACGTGTGCCGAGTGCCGCCGCGAGCTTATGGCTGTGCAGGAAGACCTAGGGCTCATCGCATTGACCGCCGCGGGACCAAAACCGCCAGCACGCTCGCGCGAGCGGCTGATCTCGGCCATTGCCAAGGAACCGAAACGGTCAGAGCGTCCGGCAGCAGTGGGCAAGGGATGGATGTGGATCCCGTGGTTTGCAACGGTTGCCTTTGCCTTGTTGTCGGCACTGCTGTATTTCGCGAATCTGCGCTTGAAAAACGACCTTGGGGCGATCCAGGCGAACAGCCAGTCGCAGGCAATTGAGCTCCAGCAGGCACACGAAATGCTGGGCCTGCTCAAATCGCCGGATGCCATGCGGGTGACGATGACGCCAGGAGCGGAGAAGCCAAAACCCCAGGGAAAGACTATCTATAGCCCGCAAGCCGGCCGCCTGATCTTCATGGCGAGCAACATGCCGCCGGCTCCTCCGAACAAGGCCTACGAGCTATGGTTAGTGCCCAAACAAGGTGCACCGATTCCGGCAGGAATGTTCTCGCCCGATGCCAGCGGAAGCGCAACCGTGATGCAGAGTTCCATGCCGAGCGGGATGCAGCCGAAGGCATTCGCGGTAACTATCGAGAAACCAGAAGGTTCCACTACTCCAACCATGCCATTGGTGCTGGTTGGCGCGGCCGGAGACTAACCAAAGTAACCCCTTCAAACTAGGTCGCCCAAGTTGTTCCGAAAACGGAACTACAAATTTTCCTATTCACTAATCCAGGTACTCAGTCCATAATCAGGAACTCTGGATTTCGACACGAACGTGCCGAAAACGGATAACTCGCCGACGGATGGGCTCGGGGTTCCTGATGAAGAAGCGATTCTGCCTCCTTGGTTACGGCATGCTGGCCGTGGTTTTCCTTCTTTCCTCCCAAAAAGCACAAGCGAAAGACGACTGGTTGCCGATCACGCCGGAGGACCTGGCGTTAAAAGACAACCCGGCCGCGCCTGGCGCGAAGGCCATGATCCTTTACCGGTCAATCGAGCGCGACGACACGATGGGATCGGAAACGGAATATGTTCGCGTAAAGGTTTTCACCGAGGAAGGCAAGCAGTATGGCGACGTCGAATTGCCCGTGTTCGACCGTGCCACGTACAACCTGGAATCGGTGCGCGGGAGAACGATTCATCCGGACGGATCGATCGTTCCGTTCAGCGGGCAAGTCTATGAAAAGGTCGTAGCGCAGGGACGCGGCTTCAAGTTTCACACCAAGGCTTTCACGATGCCCGATGTTACTCCGGGCAGCATTCTCGACTACCGCTTTGTGCGCCGTTGGGAGGCTTCAGATCCAAACACACGCGCCTGGTACTACTTTCCGCGCTCGGAATGGAAGGTGCAGAATCCTCTATACGAGAGATCGGCGCACTTCATCTTCAAGCCCCTTCAGAGACCTGGATTGTTCTGGACGCTGCGTTCCCTGGGACTTCCGCAAGACACAAAGATCGCACAAGACAAGCTGACGGATGCCGTCACTCTCGACGTTGCGAACATACCGGGCTTTGAAAAGGAAGAGTACATGCCGCCGGAAGCAGAAGTAACGGCGCGAGTGCTTTTCTTCTACAGCGACGCACGCATTCCGCCGCCAGACGAGTATTGGAAGGGCCAAGGCAAGAAATGGCACGGGGCCGCCGAAGGCTACATGGACAAGAAAGGTGCGATCGCACGCGACCTAGGCAGCGTGATCGCCTCGAGCGACAGCAGCGACGTAAAACTGCACAAGATTTACGAACACGTGCAGTCGTTTGAGAACCTGGAATTCGAGTCGGCTAAATCCGAAAAAGAGGCCAAAGCGCTCAACCTACGACCGAACAAGAGTGTGGAAGACGTTCTCAGCAGCAAGGCGGGTTACCGCAATGAGTTGAACCGCACCTTCGTTGCCCTGGCGCGCGGAGCGGGCTTTGACGCCACGCTGATCAAGGTCACGGAACGCGATACGGCCATCCTGCACAAGGAATGGCCGTCGTCGGCCCAACTCACTTACGAGATCGCGGTCATTCGGCAAGACGGCAAGAGCGTCTACCTCGATCCAGGCAGCCCATTCTGTCCGTATGGAGTTCTCCCGTGGGAAGACACTGCAGTTGCAGGTTTGCTGCTCGATAAGAATGCTCCAGTGTGGGTTACGATTCCGCCACCAGACCCGACGGAACCTGGAATCCGGCGGGTCGCGAAGATGAATCTTCAGGATGACGGCTCGCTGACCGGTGAAGTGGAGGTGACGTTCACCGGGGAAGAGGCCTTCCACCGCCGCTTGTGGGAGCGGGATGAAGATGATGCCGGCCGCACGAAAGACATGCAGGACCTGCTGCAGAATTGGCTTTCCTTTAAGGCCGATTTGGAACTGGTGAAGGTCAATGATTGGAAAAGCTCCTCTGTTCCGTTGATCGCCACCTACAAATTGACGGTTCCCGGATATGCGAGCCAAGCCGGGCGCCGGGTCCTTCTACCTTCCACGTTATTCGCCGGTGCGTATAGAAACCCATTCACCGGCACGAAGCGTGTGCACCCGGTGTGCATGGAATACCTCTACGACCACAACGACGACGTCAGCATTCATTTGCCGGCGAGTTTCCAGGTGGAGAGCCTGCCGAAAGCTGTGAGCAATAAAAACGCGGTTGCGGAGCTCTCCGTGGAGTATGCCAATGACAACGGTACGCTGCACATCCAGCGCGACTTCAAGCTGAAAGGTCTCTTCATAGACCAGAAGTATTACGCCGCTCTGCGCGGGTATCTCCAATCGATTCAATCGGGGACCAATGAACAAGCTGTGCTCAAGATGGCCAATTAACGCGCTGTTGGTTGCGGGTGTTTTCTTCGTGGTTCTAGCTGGTCGGCCGGCGCACGCCGCCGACTCTGCGCCGGACTGGCTCCGTCAGCTGGCACATGCCCCGCTCGGAAAGTATCCCGAGGAGGCCAACGGGGTGGTATTGCTCGACGACCGGACCTTGACAGTAAAGGACAATGGAGACGTCTACATAACCCATCGAGTGGCGAGGAAGATCTTGCGGCCGAGCGGGAAGTACCTGGGATGGCTCGATGTTCACTTCGACAGCGAAACAAAAATCCAGCGCATCCATGGTTGGAGTATTTCTCCGAGCGGTCAGGAATATGAGCTGAAAGAGAAAGATGCAGTGGACAGCAGCCCCTACGCAGATGCGCTCTATAACGACGAACGGGTGAAGTTCCTGAAAGCGCCTGGGCTGGATGTGGGCACCTGCGTTGGCTTTGAGTACGAACAGCGGGTGCGTCCCAACAACTTCAGCCAGAGCTGGAGGTTCCAGAGAGAAATTCCGGTTAAGACGAGCCGGTTTACGCTCAATCTCCCTTCCGGATGGGAGTATCAATTTCATTTCGGAAACTGGTCCGAGCAGAAGCCGCAGAACCTGGGGGCAAATAACTGGCAATGGGAGATCCACGACATAGACGGAATCGTGGAAGAACCGGAAATGCCCGCGTGGGAGTCACTCGCAGGATCCATGGTGTTCAGCCTTTACTCTTCGTCGATGGCGAAAGCGGCGCACATGAACACGTGGAACGACGTGGCTGGATGGGCCAACGGCCTGAACGCTGGCCGACGGGTCGTTACCCCGAAAATACAGGCGAAGGTCGCGGAATTGATCGCGGGCAAGCCGGACGCGCTATCCAAATTGCAGGCACTCGCCAATTACGCCCAGCACAATATTCGCTACGTGGAAATCAGCATTGGGATCGGCGGAGTGCAGGCGCATATGGCGGGGGACACCTTTGCAAACAGTTACGGTGATTGCAAAGACAAAGCCACGCTGTTGGTCACGATGCTGCAGGAGGCAGGATTCGAAGCGTATCTCACGTTGGTTGATACCGAACGTGGGGTAGTGAATCCAGCCCTGCCATCGCCAGCGGCATTCAATCATGCGATCGTGGCGATTAAACTGCCGCCTACCGTGGACGCAATTGCCCTGTATGCCACGGTAGACGATCCAAAGCTCGGAAAAATCCTGTTTTTCGATCCTACAAACGACATGATCGGTTTCGGGATGCTGCCGGGTTACGAGCAAGAGAGCTATGGGCTTGTGATTACCGGTTCGGGAGGCGAACTGATCAAGATGCCGCTGCCGCCTCCGGCAATCAACCGGCTGCTGCGTGTCGCCCATTTAGAACTCACGCCGGAGGGCGGTCTGCGGGGCGAGGTCGAGGAGATCCGCAACGGCGATGAAGCTTACCGGTTGCGGTCGCGGCTTCTTCATGCGGACCACGACAAAAGGCTGAAGGTCTTCGAAGGACTGCTGGGAGAGAACTTCGACAAACCGCGGCTCACGTATGCGAGCGTGACCAACCTCGATAAATTCGACCAGCCGCTGATTTTGCGTTACAAGTTTGAGGCTGCGGAGTATGCGAAGTCCGCCGGAGATCTCATGCTCGTTCGGCCCCGGGTTCTGGGATATAAGGCTTCACCCATTGCCGAGGACAAGAAGCGCAAGTACCCGGTCAGCTATGAATCGACAGCATTGGAAAGCGACATCATCGACATTAAGTTACCGCCAGGATACAAGGTGGACGAGCTGCCCTCGGCGGCGGACGTAACCGCGCCGTTCGCAGAGTACAAGAGCAAGATCGAAACGAAAGATGACGTGTTGTATTACAACCGCTCTTACACCGTAAAGGACCTCTTGGTGCCGATGGACCAGTTCGCCGCGCTGCGAACCTTCATGCGGGGGGTTGCGGCGGACGAACGGAACACCGCCGTACTCAAGAAGACGCCATAAGGCGATCGAGACCGAAATTGCCGACCAAGATCGTTTCTATGTGTTTGTGCATCTATAAGTTAGGCGTGAGGTTGGATAAGAGCTGATTTGTGAGCGACCGCACATCGCTACGTTGTTGGATACACTAGAATATCGGGCTGCTGGACCACCCCTGCCAGCGGAGCTGCCGGGGACCCCGGAAGGATGCCGCGCCCTGCGGCAGGTGAAAAATGGCACATTCTACGATTGCAGAACCAAAGACACGGCGCGAAACGCCTCTGGCAAAAAATAAGCACCTGCTGCGGTGGGTGGAAAAGATGGCAGAGCTCACCACCCCCGACCGCATTCACTGGGTGGACGGCTCCGACGAAGAAAATGAACAGCTTTGCAACGAGTTGGTGAATAACGGCACCTTCGTAAAACTGAACGAGAAACTTTGGCCGAACTGCTATTACGCCCGCTCGGATGCCAGTGATGTGGCTCGCGTGGAAGACCGCACTTTTATCTGTTCCTTGTCGAAAGACGCAGCGGGCCCGACGAATAACTGGGAAGATCCGTTTGCGATGCGTAAGAAGCTGAGAGGCTTCTTTGCCGGCTGCATGAAGGGGCGAACAATGTACGTCCTGGCATTCAGCATGGGGCCAATTGATTCTCCGATGTCGCAAATCGGGGTACAGCTTACCGATTCGCCGTATGTCGTAGTGAACATGCGCATCATGGCGCGCATCGGGACGAGGGTGTTCAAGGAAATCGATAAGGATATGAAGCGCGTAGTTCCCTGTTTGCACAGTGTGGGTGCGCCGCTCGAGCCCGGGCAAAAAGACGTGCCGTGGCCATGCAACAAGGAGAAGTACATCGTGCACTTCCCCGAAACGCGCGAGATCTGGTCGTATGGGTCTGGCTACGGGGGAAATGCGCTGCTTGGCAAGAAATGTTTCGCGCTGCGCATCGCATCCACCATGGCGCGGGATGAAGGCTGGATGGCGGAGCACATGCTGATTGTCGGCGTGGAATCGCCCCAGGGGGAGAAAACCTACGTCGCAGCAGCGTTCCCCAGTGCCTGCGGCAAGACCAACTTCGCGATGCTCATTCCTCCGAAGGGCTTCGAGGGATGGAAGGTTTGGACGGTCGGCGATGATATTGCCTGGATCAAACCCGACGCAAACGGGCATCTGCGAGCGATTAATCCGGAAGCAGGCTTCTTCGGTGTGGCTCCTGGAACATCGGTGAAGACCAACCCCAACGCCATGGCGGCGCTCGCCAAGAACACGATTTTCACCAACGTTGCGCTGACACCGGAGGGTGGCGTGTGGTGGGAGGGCATGACCGACCAACCGCCGGCCGAGTGCATGGATTGGCAAGGCAAGAAGTGGACACCGCAGATCGCGAAGGAGACGGGCGCGAAGGCAGCGCATCCGAATGCTCGGTTCACGGCCCCGGCACGGCAGTGCCCGACGATTGATCCGCACTGGGAAGATCCAGAGGGCGTACCGATCAGTGCATTCATCTTCGGCGGACGGCGTGCCTCAACCATGCCGTTGGTTTACCAGGCGTTCAATTGGAGCTCGGGTGTGTACACGGGCGCCACGATGGGTTCCGAGATGACCGCGGCCGCGGCGGGCACAATTGGGAAAGTGCGCCGCGATCCGATGGCAATGCTTCCCTTCTGCGGATATCACATGGGCGATTATTTCCGTCATTGGCTGAAGATGCAGCGTAATCTCACCGTGACGCCGCGTATATTCCACGTGAACTGGTTCCGCAAGGGAGGGGATGGTAGGTTCCTGTGGCCCGGTTATAGTGAAAATATGCGGGTGCTCAAATGGATCGTGGACCGCGTCCACGGCCGCGGTTTCGGAAAAGAGACGCCCATCGGGTGGGTACCGGCATACGAAGATATCGAGTGGAAAGGTATGGAGTTCCCGCGCGAGCAGTTCGAAGAGTTGGAGCGGGTGGATCGCGACGAATGGAAAAAAGAGGTCGTGGGACACGAAGAGTTATTCATCGAACTCCACGATCACCTGCCTTCGGAGATGGTCTACGAACGCGAATTGCTGATCTGCCGGCTGTAACAGTTATGCCCGTAAAAATGGCGGCCATTCGGCCGCCATTTCCTCTTGTATCAGGGAGTTTCCGAATTCAGACACCGGTCGCTATGACCTTCTCTACGGTGACCGGGGCAGGGCCTTCTTCTACTCGTGCGACGGAGTGCGACATCACCAGGTGAGCAATCAGCAATCCTATTTCGGCGACAATCAACAGCGACATGCCAATGCGAAGATTCTGCGACGCGGAGGAGAGTGCGCCGATTCCGTAGGGGAGAACGGCTGCCCCAAGACCTGCCGACGCGAACATAAGCCCGAGCTTTGATCCAGAACGCCCGGAGAGACGATGGGAAAGAATCGCGATGGCGGTGGGAAAGATCGCGGCGCATCCAAGACCGATACCAGCTACCGACAAAAATAGCCCTGACGATACGTGGAACAGCAGCAATCCGGCCGTGCTGACGGTGGCTACGAAAATCGAAATCGTCAACAGGAGGCGTTCGCCGGTCCAGCGCAAAATGACCGGAGCACTCAACCGGGCGAACAAGAAGGTCGTCCAAAAAGTGTCCTGCAACAAAGCGCTCCGTTCCAGCCCGAATGCGTGGATCCGAGTGGCGAAGGTGGGCAGCCAGCCCGCGACTCCATTTTCGATACCGACATACAAGAAAATCAGCGCTCCGCAGGCGAAAATCAGCCGCCATGTGCTGGCAGGCAGCTTTGACGTCGATTTTTCCTCGCGAAACGACGAAACCTCGATCCGGGGAATGAGAAAGGCGCTGGCGGTAAGAACGACTGCATACGCGACCAACATTCCAGGTACCTGAACGCTGGTATGCCGCAGCGCGGCGAGGATGAGGTTGGGGGCGGTAATTGCGCCGAGCGCCCAGGCAAAATTCAGCAGGTTCAACATGGACGCGCGGCGATCCGGGGCTGCCTCACTCACGGCGGCGGTGATAGAGGGCGTGCAGAGGCCGAGGCCGATCCCGTACACCGCGATGCCCACCGTGGCAACCAGCCGCGAGGAGGTTGCCAGGCCGAGGATGCCGGCGGCGGTCAGTAAGACGCCGCTGCGCGCAATGATATGCAGGGAAAAGCGCCTGGCGATCAGGGTGGAAGCGATGGCGCCAGCGAATCCACCCACAAATTGCGCCAGGAAGAGGCCACCGGATTCACGGTCCGCCAGATTCCAACGCTGGGAGAGGATTGGCAATAGCGGGCCCAACATAGTGGTGGCGATCCCGATGAGCGCAAAGACCGCATGGGCAGTGATGAGGAAGCGTTTCATTACAAACCTGAAGCTTGACTGTTCGGGGAGGCGGTGGACTCGCGCACTATCAGCTCGGGTTCCACTTCTACGGTGTCAGAGCATGGCGGCGACGAGGAGGAGATCCGAGCGACCAGGGTTTCCGCCGCCAAGCTGCCGATCTTTACCAGCGGCTGGCGAATCGTGGTGAGCGCCGGGATATGGAACGCAGCTCCGTAAATGTCGTCGAAACCTACCACGGAAACATCATAGGGGACCTTGCGCCCTGACTCCTGCAATGCACGGATTGCGCCAATCGCTGAAACGTCATTGAAGGCAAAGAGTGCCGTAAACGGGGTTCCGGTCGCGAGGATTCTCTTCACCGCGGCATAGCCCAGTTCCGGCGAGGGAGAAATGCCCTCAAGTTGTGCGGTGAGATTGACATCCAGCGTGATTCCAAAGCGTTTGCAAGCTTTTCGTATGGACTGCCAGCGCACTGCCGTGTCGGAACTGAAAGATTGTCCCTTGATGAAGGCGATGCGGCGATGGCCGAGGTCGTAAAAATGTCCAATCGCCAGCTCCGCTGCCCGTTCGTGGTTGAGAACGATGTTCGTAACCCCCTCGATCTGACGGTGACCGGACACTGAAACCACGGGAAACGGCAGATTTTCGTTATAGGGAGTGTCGACGGTGATCAATCCCTCGACCGCGCGGGTATAGAGGAGACGGGGATATTCACGGATGAGATCTTCTTTATGACGATGGCTGGCGGCAAGCCACGCATAACCTTTTTGCAGCAGGTAATCTTCGATTCCGCTCAAAACGAGGGCAGAGTAGCCGTCGCTGAACTCTGGAAGCAGGACTCCGATGGAGTAGGTGCGCTGCTGCCGTAAAGAGCGGGCGATGATGTTGGGGCGGTAGTTAAAGCGGCGGGCGGCTTCCCAAATGCGTTTCTTGGTTTCCTCGGGAATCATGTCGGACAGCGGGGTGCGGTTGATGACGATGGAAACAGTGGCCGAGGAGAGTCCTAGATGTTCAGCGAGCTGCTTGAGACTGATGGGCTGTGTCTGATTGTCTGGGATTGGCCGCACAGGCGAAGCCGACTTTCGCCGAGTCATGCGCGCAGTGTCGCATAGCGACCCGTGCATAGCAAGGAACAGTTAGGAAGTCGAATCGATTTTTGAATTGACTCCATGGATGGACATGGTATGCTCGCGCCGCTAATTAAATCGATTAGGTATCGGTTTAGTGACGCTGTCTCAATCCGGCCCAACTTATAGAGTCGCCTGTCGAGGACCGATCCGGATTGCCAATGCAAGTTCTCGGAGGTCATATGCTGCTTTCCGTCAGATCCCATTTCTCACACCTCGCTAGCTCCGCTCAAACCTCATCATTCAAATCGAAGACCTCGGACCCGGGTTCGCAGTACGCGACCACGCTCCCGCGGGCGGGCACACCGTAACTGCCAAAGCATTTCGGACATCGTTCAGAGTAGATCTCTCGCAGAGAGATTCACACGTACATTGGCGACAGCGCGCAAGGTAGGGCTGGTCGCAGGTTTTATTGATCCGAGGAGATCAATTATGAGGCATTCGAAGTTCGCAGTTCAGATCGCACTGCTGATTTTCACCATCGTATTTTCAACGGTCTCCCTGCAGGCGCAATTCCGGGCTTCATTGCGGGGCACAGTGGCCGACCCGTCCGGGGCCGTAGTTCCGGGAGCGACGGTGACGCTGATCAACAAGGACACCAACAGCACACAGGTATCGATCACCGATGACAATGGAATTTACATCTTCAATGCTCTGCCCCCAGCGCCGTACCGCCTAACGGTCGAGCGGCAAGGGTTTCAGCAGAAGATCCTCGAAGATGTACAGATCATTCCCGAGCAACTCAACTCGTTAAATCTTGAGATCGCGATTGGTCAATCCCAGCAGACGGTGACCGTCACCGACACCACGCGCGCGCTGGATACAGAAACGGCCACGCTGAGCGCAACGATTTCCAGCAATCAGATCCAGCACATGCCGTCGTTCAACCGCGACGTATTTCAGCTAGCACAATTGACGCCTGGCGTCTTCGGAGATGGCTCGCAGAGCGGAGGCGGAGGAACCAACAACACTCCCGGAAACCAGGGGCCTGGCGGATCGGGAGGCGGATCGAGCATTTTCGGGACCGAGAACGGGCCGCAGATCCAAAGTGGGGGCGGCCAATACGAAACAAATAGCATCACCGTCGACGGCATCAGTACGGTGAGCGCTGTGTGGGGCGGAACATCGGTCATCACGCCGAGCGAAGACTCGATTCAAGACATGAAGGTGGTTTCCAACAACTACGACGCTGAGAACGGTCGTTTCAGCGGAGCACAGATCCAAGTCACTTCGAAGAGCGGCACCAACCAGGTCCATGGCAGCGCATTCTTCAAAGCCTCTCGGCCGGGACTGAACGCTTACCAACGATGGAATGGCACCGGCTCGGTGGATTCGGTCAACCCGGACGGGAGCCTGAAGACCCCGGCAGAACGCGGCCTGAACCGCGACGAGAACCGGTTCAATCAATATGGTGGCAGCGTTGGCGGCCCGATCTGGAAGAACAAAGTCTTCGCGTTCTTCAACTGGGAGACCAGTCCGCTATCCGCCTCGACCACGGGTCAAGGCTGGTATGAGACCTCGCAGTTCGATCAGTTAATTGCAAGTACGAACACCATCGCCGGCAAATACCTCTCGGTTCCCGGATCTGGAGTGAACTCGAGCGGGATCGTCACGCAGACTTGCGCGAACATCGGACTTACGCAGGGAGTGAACTGCGCTCAGTTGCCTGGTGGGCTGGACATCGGTTCCCCGCTGACGAGCGGAATTGGACATCAGGATTTGACCTATAACAGCGGCAATATACCGGGCGTTGGTAATGGGCTGGATGGGATACCCGATGTCGCGCTTTTCAATACGGTAGATCCGACGAAGACCTCGCAGATGCAGTTCAACGGCCGGGTCGATGCCAATGTTACCGACAAAGACCGGCTCGCGTTCGCGATCTATTGGGTGCCCTCGACAACTACCGACTATGAGGGACCAGTGCGGCCAGAAAATCTGTGGCACCACGATGTGGTGAACGACGCTTTTTCTGTGATCTGGGACCATACCTTCTCGCCCACACTCTTGAACCAGGCGCGGGCCAACGCCGCCGGCTGGAGATTTAACGAAGTCGCCAGCAATCCGCAGGAGCCATTCGGATTGCCGGAGGCGAACGTCGACAGCATGGGGCAGATGAATAATGGCTTCCAATATTTTGGAGCCCCTGGGCCGAGCGTGTACAACCAGTGGACTTACTCTTACAACGACGTGCTCACTAAAGTGCTGGGCCGGCACGATGTAAAAATGGGTGGTGAATTTACTCGGCTGCAATACCTGAACGAAGCGATTTATGCAGCGCGTCCGCAGTTTGATTTCCGCAACCTTTGGGACTTCGCCAATGACGCCCCCTATTTCGAATCCGGTCAATTCGACGCGGCCACTGGCCTTCCGTCGCCGAACCGGCAAGATGATCGTGAAAACCTGTGGGGCTTCTTTGTGCAGGATGACTTCAAGCTTCGTCCGAACCTGACCATCAACATGGGCTTGCGCTGGTCGTACTTCGGGTCGCTTTATACGAAGCAGAACAACCTGGATGTGCTACAGCTCGGGTCGGGATCGGCCGCATTAACTGACATGAGGATACGGGTTGGTGGAAACCTTGCTAATCCACAAAAGATGAACTTCGGTCCGATGATCGGTTTTGCGTGGTCGCCGAATCGTTTCGACAGCAAATTCGTGCTTCGCGGCGGATTCGGGATTGCCTATAACCAGAACGAAATTGCGATCACGGCCAACAGCTTCGGCAATCCGCCAAACGTAGTTTCTCCGTCGTTCACTTGCCCGCAACCCTATTCGGCGAACCCGACTTGCGCCAATACAGGAATTCTGTATGAAACCGCGGGCGACATTAACTCGATCTTTGGATACGCGCCCAATCCGGCCACGGTGACGACCTTCGGAAGCAACAATCTGCCTACGAGCGGTGAAACCGGAGTAACGGGATTTCCGGCGAATCAGAAGGCGATCACGAACTACCACTATTCCCTGGATACGCAATACCAGTTGCCCTTCAATTCCGTGATGTCTCTGGGATATCAGGGCAATCTGACGCGGCATCTTTTGATCCAGGAAAATTACAACGTTGTGGCCGCGATCGCCGGAGCACCCACCAATCCACTGATCAATCAAGTTGGATTCTGGGACAACAACGGCAATGCGAATTACAACGCAATGCTCGCGTCCTTGAACCACAACTTCTCAAAAGACTTTCAATTGGCCGCGCAGTATACCTGGTCGAAAGCCATGGACGAGAATTCGGGACCGTACTACCTGGATCCCTATCCGGCGAGCGTCCACAACGCCTATGGACGAGCCGCGTATAACGTGACCGACGCGTTCAAGCTATGGGGCATGTGGCAGCCGGTGATCTTCCGCGGCGCTCACAACTGGGCCGAGAAGATCGTCGGGGGATGGTCTCTGAGCGGAATCTGGAACCTTCACTCCGGCTTCCCCTGGGATCCGAACTACGGCATCGTTGGTGGCGACTTGTATTACCAGGGCGCCAATTACTACAGCAACCTCCGTCCCGCCTCTGTCGTGCCGGGCTATGGAACGAGCACTTCCAACCAGACTTTCATGCAGGCTACCAACCCCAATTTCGGCGGAAATGGCTCCGTTTACTTCACAGGACCAAGCTATCCGCTGGCGCCGGCGTTCCCTGCCGTCTCAGCCGCACCCACCCCGGGCATTCAGCGCAATAGCTTGAACGGACCTGGCTACAACGATGTCGATATGAGTCTTGCCAAGGCCTTCGGCGTGCCGAATAACAAGATTTTGGGGGAGGCGGCGAAATTCGAGATTCGCGCCGACTTCTACAACGTCTTCAACAAGCTGAATATCAATACCGGATCGATCGATAACAATGTGGGAACGGCAAATCCGGATGGTACGGTCGTACCAAACTCGGATTTCGGCGTGGCACGTAGCGCGTTGGGCAGCCGGACAATTCAGTTGCAGGCGCGCTTCAGCTTCTAAAGGGGTAAAGGCACACTGCCCCGCAATGTGCCTTTACCTTTTGAATTCCAAGCACGCTTCCGCTCTCAGAAAGGTGAATTCGAATTTGCTCCCGCTCGTTTCGTGCAGATAGACTCACGCAATGAGCTTCCTACTCGGGCGGTGGAGGAGACTCCACCGCCTTTCTTGCATAATGAGAAAAAGGCCAGTTCGTTATGGAAGGTGAAGTGCCCGCCAGAGCAGGCACAGTCTCGCGCCGCCGATTCCTTGTTACGGCGGCGAAGGCATTGGCCGCTACTCCGCTGCTTGCAACACCTCTCATCGAGTCGTGTCGCAACTCCGAGCCCCCCCGGCACGAGACGCCGCCGTTTACCGGTTCGGATACGGAGCTGTTGGAAGAGCTTGAACGAAACGCGTTTCAATTCTTCTGGGACCAGGCGCATCCATCCACGGGGCTTGTAAAAGACCGCACCCACGCGCACGATTCCGACACCTACTACGGGGCGAGCATCGCTTCGGTGGGGTTCGCCCTCACTGCCCTCTGCATCGGAGATTCGCGGGGGTACAAGCCGACGCATGACATACAGACCCGAGTAAAAGCGACCTTATCGACCCTGCTCAACAACACAGAGCAGCACGAGGGGTTCTTCTATCATTTTCTCAATTGGGCGACGGGACAGCGCATTTGGAGATCGGAACTCTCCTCGATCGACACCGCCATCTTGATTTGCGGAGTTCTGACAGCGCGCCAGTACTTCTCAACGGAGCGGCAGATCGTCAATCTGGCCACCCAGATTTACAACAACGTTAATTGGCCATGGATGCTGAATGGGGGCACTACGCTCTCCATGGGCTGGAAGCCGGAATCCGGATTTCTCTCGGCGCGCTGGGCTCACTATTGCGAGCTGATGATGCTGTACTTGCTGGGCATGGGATCGCCGACACACCCGTTGTCGCCCGACACTTGGAGCGCCTGGTCGCGGCCAGTTTACGAGTACGAGGGGATCACCTACATCTCGTCAGGCGATCCGCTTTTCACCCATCAGTTTTCGCACGCGTGGTTCGATTTCCGCAACCAGCACGACGACTACGCCGATTACTTTCAGAATTCGGTCAACGCGACGCTGGCGCACAAGCTCTTTTGCATGTCGCTGCAGAGCCGGTTCCCGGATTATTCCGCGGATCTGTGGGGCTTTTCCGCTTCGGATTCAATTAGCGGGTATGCGGAATGGGGAGGACCGCCGTCGGTGGGACCGATCGACGGGTCCATCGTACCGTGCGCGGCCGCAGGATCACTACCTTTCCTGTACAACGACTGCATCAAGGTGCTGCGCACGATTCGCACTAAGTATCCAAAGGCATGGAGCCGCTACGGATATAGCGATGCGTTTAATCCGACAAGAAACTGGTATAACGCCGATGTGATCGGCATTGACCTCGGCATCTCCCTGCTGATGGCCGAGAATCATCGCACCGCATTTGTATGGAACTACTTCATGCAGAATGTCGAGATGAAGAATGCGATGCGACTGGCCAATTTTAAAACGAACTCCTAACTGTTCGAGATCCAGATCACGGCCGGATCTCGACTTCTGCGGGGCTCCCGCTCGCGGAATCGGGCGCGATCCAAACATTGAGCTTGGCGGGTTCAACCACTTCTTTCATATCGATATTCCAGAATGCGAGCTGGGCCCGTCCGAGGACGAAGTCGACGTTTTTCGATTCTCCGGGAGCGAGCGCAATCCTCTGAAAGCCCTTGAGCTCCCGTACCGGCCTTGCCACGCTGGTACCCCGCTGACGAATGTAGAACTGAACGACCTCTTCGCCGGCGCGTGCGCTTGTGTTCTTCACCACCGCGCTGACGTGGATTTCTCCCTTCGTGTCATTGGCGTTGAGCAACTTTGCACTCGTCGAGGCTGCGCTCACGTGCGGCTCTGAAAATTCGAAGGTACTGTAAGACAAACCGAATCCGAAAGGATAGAGCGGAGAATTCTGCTCATCGATGTAGCGCGAGTGGAACTTCTCGACACTGGTGGTGGGCGGGTGGGTAAGATCAACGCTACCGACCGGGCGGCCGGTGTTCAGCGCGTTGTAATAGAGCGGCTCCTGGCCAACGCTGCGGGGGAAGCTAGCGGTCAAACGGCCGCTCGGATTTGATTCCCCAAAAAGAGTGCCAACCAGGGCGGGACCAGCTTCAACCCCGGGGAACCACACTTCGAGGATCGAGGTCGCCTTCGGTTCAATCGGAGTCAGGACGACAGGACGGCCAGAGAACGACAGAAGCACAATGGGTTTGCCGACCTTTGCCGCTGCCTCGACCATCTCCGCGCCAGGGAGGCCAAGCTGGGTACGCGAACCCGCTTCCCCGGTCATGTTCGGGGCGTTCTCCCCGATCGCGACGAGGACCACATCAGCATCGCTCGGAATCGAGGACGCATCGGGCGAGAAGGCAACAGTAAGGTCATGAGAAGCCGCATAGTCGGTAAGCGCGGTATGCAGGGTCACGACATCGTCCGACTTGCCCTGACCGCCCCATGAACCAAGCATATTGCCGGCGTCGTCGGCCATCGGACCGACCACTGCAATCTTGTGAACCCCCGTCAGCGGCAACAGCGGATGACCGCCGACACTCTCATTTTTCAACAGCACAAAGGACTCTTGCGCAGCTTTGCGCGCAACTTCACGGAAGTCTGCGGGAATTGGACCATCGAAAGCGGAGCGTGTGTCGTCGGCGTAGGGATGGTCGAGGAGGCCCAGAGCAACTTTTACACGGAGGACGTTGCGGACGGATTCGTCAACAACGCTCATCGGTACGACGCCATCCTTCACCAGTTTTGCGAGCTGCGTCTCGTAGACGTTGCTCTCCATGTCCATATCAACCCCTGCGAGAATGCCTTTTGCGGCCGCAGTACGGTCGTCATTGGCGATGCCATGGGCTTTCAGCTCCAAAAGGGATTGCCAATCGCTCACCACCAAGCCTTTGTATCCCCATTCGTGGCGAAGAATTTGGCGCAACGTAAACGGATTGGCAGAAGCCGGCACCTCGTCAAGCGCGTTGAATGCGCTCATGAAGCTGAGAGCTCCGGCATCCGCAGCCGCCTTGAAAGGCCTCAAATAGATCTCGCGCAAGGTGCGTTCGGAGATCTCGGTAGTGTTGTAATCGCGACCTCCCTCTGCGGCGCCGTAGCCGACGTAGTGCTTCACGCAGGCTGCAATGCTGTCCGGAGAGCCGAGCTTGCCCTGGTAGCCGCGAACGTAGGCCTGGGCGATCTCGGAGGCGAGGTATGGATCTTCCCCTTCACCCTCTGTAATACGTCCCCAGCGGGCATCGCGGGCGATATCCACCATGGGAGAGAAAGTCCAGCGTATGCCGTCCGTGCTTGCTTCCCGGGCAGCAATGCGCGCCGTACGCTCGATCAATGGAGTGTCCCAGGAGGCTGCCAGTCCAACCGGCATGGGGAAAATCGTGCGATACCCGTGGATCACGTCCAACCCAAAGATCAAGGGGATATGGAGCCGCGATTTTTCGACGGCGATTCGCTGCATTTCGTTCGTCTTTTTTGCTCCGATTAAGTTGAAGAGGGAGCCGACCTGCCCATGTTCGATCATCTCCGGATAGTCGGAGCGACCGGTGCCGGGCCCGGTGGGTGCGCCGGCGGAATACTGATTAAGCTGCCCGATTTTCTCTTCCAGCGTCATTTGCTTGAGCAGTTGATCCACCTTGGCATCGATCGCCGGCGAGTTCAGCGGCGAAGGTTGCGACCAAAGGCTGGCAGACAGACACAGGAGAAAAAGACAGAAGAGTTGCTGGCGAACAAGGAATTTCATTGGCGAGGAGTCTCCCGAGCTGGACTGGGAACAGGACCCCTGAGAGTGCTCTCAGGGCCATCCCTTTGTACTCCAAATACCACCCCTTGTCATGCAAAAACAGGCTACTTAATCGATTGAATAGATACCTCTAAGGATTCACCAGCAAGGGCATGCGGGGATGAGCGGAGTTCCTGGACGAGAACTCAGACAGTTTGCGGAAGAGACCTGGGTTGTTTCTTGGCCCAGAATTTTTCGAGCAAAGCATCCAAGGAAAACCACCCGGGACCGAAGATGAGGATCATGAGCGCAGCGAAGAGGAAGGTATAGGGGTCCGCGTTATAGAACTTTCCCGGATCGCTGAAGATAGCCTGGAGGGCCTCCCGGTCGGAAGCGAGATAGGCGACTATCATGTCGCCAGCCAGAAGCAAACTGATGAGCCGGGAACCCAGTCCCAAGGCCAGCAGAATCCCTCCCACCACCTCGAGATTTGAAACGAATACCGCATTGGCGTGGGGCATGGGAATGCCCAGTGAGGAAAAGAATTGCGTTACCTTGGGCAGGTGATGAAGCTTTCCCAATCCAGTCTGGATGAACTGCCAACCCCAATAGAGACGCACCGCCAGCAAGAAGGGAGATTGCAGTCGGTTTGCAAGATTGACAAACGTACGGTAGCCGCTGATTACGAGCGATTGAATGCTCATTTTACGTTCCTTCAAATGTAGGAGAGCTTCACGCGGAGAACCAACCGAGACTCATCCAGTGAGAAAACCACGCCTGGACGAGCGCGGGCCAACGTATCTCCGGAACCGCGCTTTCGCGGAAAGCGAACTCAAGGGCCTCGCCAAGGGGTTTGCCCGTTTGGAGAGCTTCAAGGAGGCGAAAGGCTTCGCGCTCGACACGACGATAGCAAACTGAGTGGTCCGTGCGATGCACGATGATGAACGAGGGTTCCAGCTGGATTTTCGCGAGACGCTTCCGGCGCCAACCCGCGATGTGCCGGTTCGAACCCTGCACTGCACGGATCTCGAGCAAGATGTCGTCAACCGGAAACTGCGACGCAACAAGCCGGATATAAGGCTGCAGTTGCAAGAGTGCGTTCTCTCCGGCACGAGCCCAAGCTTCAGGAGCGATGGTTGGCTTCTGCGCGGCGTCGAATGCCTCGATGTGCGCCCATTCGAGCTGGGCCATCTCCATCGCCAGTTTTTCGCGCGGGTGCAGCCGATGCGAGTTCTGTCCTAGCCAGTCGACAAAGTGAGATCCGAGATTACGCAACGTGAATGACGTGGAAGGATGTTGCGAAAGGTAAAGGCGAGAGATCTCGTGGAACTCGCGAACGCCCACGATGGCCCGCACTCCAGGAAAATCTTCAACCAGAGAATCGAGGACACGAAACCAGTACGAACGGCTGTAAATCTCAAGCCTCTCAAGACTTGTAAGACGGTCATTTGGCTTGATGATCGCTTCCGCTTCCGACTTCAAGCTGCGAGGAACCGCATCCTGGCTCGTCAGCGGGTGCATGACGGCTGTCCCCATCCGGTGCTGAATCTCTCGGAGCGTGCTCACGCGCGCGCCTCAACTGCGTCGGGCTGAAGGGGAGGCTCATTCTCTTTCACGACGTCAGCAAGAAACTGCTTCGCCTTCATTGCTTCGCCATGTACTTCGTCGAATGAAGGGATCTTGTCATCCCACTCCAAGAGAGTCGCAGTGGGTCCACAACGCCGAATCGCTTGCGCATAGAGGTTCCACACCGGATCAATCACCGGGTGATCGTGGGTGTCGAGAATGTATTTCCGATATTTCGAATGGCCCGCGATATGAATTTGCGCAACGCGTTCCGCGGGTACGCTGTCAACATATACGCGCGGATCGAAGTTGTGGTTTACGGATGAGACGTAGATATTGTTCACGTCGAGGAGAATGCCACAGTCGGCGCGCTCGACCACCTCGTTGAGGAACTCCCATTCTGTCATTTCCGACTCATGGAATTCCGCATAGCTGCTTACGTTCTCGACTGCTACGGGGATTTCGAGGTAGTCGCGCACTTGGCGAATTTTCTGGGCGGTGACATCGATCGCTTCCCAGGTGTATGGAAGCGGCAGCAGGTCATGGGTGTAGCGTCCGTCCACACTGCCCCAGCAAAGATGATCGGTGATCCACGGAGTCTTGGTACGCCGGGTAAGAGCCTTCAGTTTCTTAAGGTGCTCGCGGTTTAAAGGGTCAACCGATCCGAAGTACATGGAAACGCCGTGCTGCACTACACGGTACTGCTCGAGAATTGCATCCAGCACGGCCAGCGGTCGGCCGCCGTCGAGCATGTAGTTCTCCGAAATGATTTCGAACCAATCGACCACCGGATTGTTTTCCAGGATGTGGCGATAGTGAGGGATCCTTAGGCCGATGCCGATCCCGTAGTCCGTGTAGCCGTTGAACCTGTTTGCCGCCATATCTTCTCAATTCTAGTGGATGGAAACCGAGGGCCGGCACTTCGAACCGGCCCTCCCAGGAGCGAGGACCTACACAGCCTTCGGCATCGGAGAGCCGTCAGTTGCGCAGCCGCCCTTGCCTTTGCACGAGTTCTTGCCTTTGCAGCCATTGTCGCTGCTCTTGCAGCCGCCTTTTCCTTTGCAATCGTTTTTCCCTTTACAAGCATGCTTGTCGGTATCGCCATCGGCGTTTTGCGCCAAGAGCAGCGTAGCCGCGGTCTTGCTGGCTTTCACGCTGGTCGGGGTGTTGGTGTTGTTGTTCACGGGCGTGGTGGCGGCGTTTGCGCCGGCCAGCAGTCCGGTCATGGCTGCGCTCAGCAGGAGGGCCTTCATCGAGGTGCTTTTCATGTTGTTCCTTTCTGGATTGTGTAGCGTGTTGCCAGAGTTGTTCGACTTGCAAGCGGGCATGCGTGCCTGCAAATCCGCACGAACCAACGAATGGTGCGTTGCGGAGTGTGACGCGCGTAACCGAAGGAAGTTACACCAATTTTGAAAATTGTGTTCAAAATTCTTTTCGACACAATGTGTAACTTGCGTCTTTGGTCACGCGTCAAGGAGTACGCACGATGCAGCTACTCGGATTGGAGCAGCAGGAAATTTGGCCAAACCAAGAGATCCCGCTTCGCTGTCGGACTGCGAGCGCACGGGATCGAGGGACCCGCCGCGCCTCCAACAAAACACTCCACTTCCCTTACCCCATACGATAGACTTTCATTCCTCCCTGGCGGCAATAGCTGTTCATCCCTTTGGTTTGTGAAAGGCACGGAAAGAATATGGATTCAAAACGCAAGCACCTTCGCTTTACCTGTGATGGGAGTGCTGATCTCACAGACGGGAAAAAGGGACGAATCTGGGGACAGCTGGGCGATATCTCTCTGGGAGGGTTTTATGTCTCCACCTACACCCCCTGGGCCGTCGATACGGAAGTCCGCTTCAAGGTTGAAGTGGATGGGAAGGAGATCAACGGGGTTGGGGTGGTGAGCACCTCTCACCCCGGAGTGGGCATGGCCGTCAACTTCCAGGAGCTCTCCAAGGACCATCAGGCCACCCTCGACCAGGTGGTTGAAAAACTGTCGAGCACCAGCCCCGGGGAGAGCGAAACCGGGGTTGGCGTTTAGGACTCCGAGGCGCACGGCCTTACAGGTAGAAGGTTTGAGTCGCCACTGATTGACCGTTTCCGTACATCAGTGTTCCCTCCCGGACAAGCATCGCTCCCCGCACTTTGCTAAGTTGTTTAAGGCGATCATCCAGTTCATCGGAATTGTGGCTCGAAACATGCACATTCCTGATGTCGCACGCTGCTGTCTGGGAGTGGATGATGAGTAACCGGACCCACCGCGAGCGCCAAGTTCTGAGCACTCCCCTCGCAGAACAGGAAATGAAGGAACGCGCCGAACAAGGCTGGCGCATGGTAGCGGTGGAGTGGGAACGTGAAGTCCCCGTCACTGATGCGGTGTCGGCAGAATCTATTCCCTTCGGCCTGCAACTCTCACCCAAGACCGCTCTGGTCGAGCTAAATCCAGTGGAATGGCAGGCGCTGATTTTGATGATGGAGATGACCGTCCAGGAGGGACCCTACTGGAGGATCGCTGAAGAGCTGAATCGTCGAGGGTTTCGGACGCGTGAAGGAAAACGATGGACTTCGATCTCGGTTTTTCAAATGCTCCCTCGACTCATTGAAGTGGGGCCCCGGATTTTCGCGACCGACGAGTGGCAGAAGCGCCGGGATGAGGTTTCCAGTCACGGGGATTGAAAGGGCGAAGGACAACTGCCGCGCTATACTCCGCAGCTATGCCTATATTCATCTCCATGCTTCGCGGCATCAACGTCGGCGGCCACGCGATCATCAAGATGGACCAACTTCGAGATCTGTACGGTTCTATAGGATTCCAAGAAGCGCAAACTTACGTGCAGAGCGGAAACGTGATCTTCCGTTCGAAGTTGATGGATGAAGCCGTGATTGCGAAGAAAATTCGCACCGGCATCGAAAAGACGTTCGAGATCAGCCCCGAAGTCATCCTCCGAACAAAATCCGAAATGGAGAAGGCGGTAGCCGCGAATCCATTTGCAGGTCGCAAAGATATTGAACCGAGCAAGTTACTGGTCAGCTTTCTGGCAAACAAACCGTCGTCCGAAGTTCGCAAGCAACTGGAAGCGCTCAAACCTCAGCCGGAAGAGCTTCATTTGGCCAACCGCGAGCTTTTCGTCTATTTTCCTGACGGGATCGGGCGCTCGAAATTGACTCCTGTTCTCGATCGCATCCTGAAGGCCTCGGCAACAGGGCGCAACTGGAACAGTGTGACGAAGATGCTCGAAATCGCTTCAAAACTTGAAGACTGAATCCAAGAAAGAGTCGAGCAGCTTGCATTTTCTGCCCCTGTCCTTGATCGTATAGGACGCTGCAGACCAGTGTCTTACTTCTACGCAGGAGATCCAGTGTCCTTTTCAGCGCGTCTCGTTTTCAAGACTGCACTCTGCTTCCTCTTCGTGCCTTCCCCATTCGGCTTTGCGCAGACACAGCCCGCCGCTCCTGCCTCTGCGCAAACAAAGCAACAGGGCCAGAAGAAAGGCGACAGCGATGTCAGTGCGAGCACCGCGCCTGCTTCGAAAGCCGATCAGAAGAAACAAGCCAGCAAAAAAGCGCAGGACAAAGGGGCGGGTTCAGAAGAGCCGAAAAAACCGTCCGATCCGATGTCTGACGGCACGTTCACCGGCCTGAAACTCCGGAACCTCGGTCCGGCAGTTTTCTCGGGCCGGGTGATTGCGTTTGCCGTTGATCCTGCAAAAAAAAGCACTTATTACGTGGCTTCCGCCTCCGGGGGCGTGTGGAAAACGACGAACGCCGGCACGACATTCGATCCCATCTTTGACGACCAGGGTTCCTTTTCGATTGGCGCCATCGCTCTCGATCCGAAAGATTCCAACGTGGTTTGGGTTGGCACCGGCGAGCTGAACTCGCAGCGCAGCGTGAGTTATGGGGATGGAATTTACAAGAGTGTAGACGGTGGCAAGAGCTGGAAAAAGGTTGGTCTCGAGAAGTCGGAGCACATCGCGCGCATCGTCATCGACCCGCGCGATTCAAACGTGGTGTATGTAGCGGCGCAAGGTCCATTGTGGGGGCCGGGCGGCGATCGAGGGCTCTACAAGACCACGGATGGCGGCAAGACCTGGAAAAACGTGCTGACCATCAGCGAGAACACGGGAATCACCGATGTTGCCCAAGATCCAAGCGATCCGGACGTTCTCTATGCCGCTTCGTACCAGCGCCGGCGTCACGTGTGGACGCTGATCGACGGCGGTCCCGAGTCGGCTCTGTACAAATCAACCGATGGCGGCGTGACCTGGAACAAATTGAAGAACGGTTTACCTTCCGTCGATATGGGGAAGATCGGTATCGCAATTTCTCCCGTCGACAACAATGTGATTTACGCGACGATTGAAGCCGCCGAGGGAAAAGGCGGCATCTTCCGCTCGCGCGACCGAGGCGCCTCGTGGGAAAAGCGCAATCCCTACGACAACACGGCCATGTACTACGCGCAGATTGTCGCCGACCCCAAGAACCTGGATCGGCTCTATGTGATGGGTTTCGCGATCATGGTCAGCGACGACGGCGGGAAAACCGTGAAGCCCCTGCCGACCAAGTCGAAGCACGTCGACAACCATGCGATCTGGATCGATCCGGAAAACACGCGCCACTATCTCGTGGGCTGCGATGGCGGCGTCTATGAATCGTGGGACCGCGCTGAGACATGGAACTTCAAGGCGAATCTGCCCATCATGCAGTTTTACGATGTTGCGGCCGATAAGTCGGAGCCGTTTTACTTCGTATACGGCGGCACGCAGGATAATCAGAGCCTCGGCGGGCCTTCACGAACGCGCAGCGCTTCCGGCATCATCAATACCGACTGGTTCATGACTGCCGGTGGAGATGGATTCCGCTCCCAGGTAGATCCGTCGGATCCCAACACCATCTATGCGGAATCGCAAAACGGTGGGCTGATTCGATTCGATCGGGCGACCGGGAACTTCGTTGGCATACAACCGCAGGACCCCAAGGACGGCCCCCCTAATCGGTGGAACTGGGATTCGCCAATCTATGTCTCTTCGCACCTGCATACGCGTTTATATTTCGCTGCCAATCGCATCTATCGATCCGACGACCGCGGGGACTCGTGGAAGCTGATCAGCCCCGACCTCAGCCGGCAGATCGATCGCAATTCCCTGCCGGTGATGGGAAAAGTCTGGGGACCGGACGCCGTCGCGAAGAATGCTTCGACTTCGTTTTATGGCAACATCGTCGCTTTTGCCGAATCTCCGGAAGACGAAAACCTGCTTTTTGCAGGAACGGATGATGGGCTGATTCATATCACCCACGATGGCGGCGGATCGTGGTCGAAGATCGATCGTGTCTCGGGAGTTCCCGACAATGCTTACGTCAGCCGGCTCATCGCTTCGCGATACGACGCCAACATCGTGTATGCAGCGTTCGATAACCACAAGAACTCTGACTTCAAACCGTATCTGCTGAAATCCGCGGACGCCGGAAAGACTTGGACATCAATCGCTGCGAACCTGCCCGAACGCGGCCAAGTGATGGCGATTGCCGAGGACTCTGTAGACCGTAACCTGCTGTTCGCGGGAACTGAGTTTGGCGTTTTCTTCTCGTCGAATGGCGGCGGCAAATGGATCCAACTCAAGGGAGACATGCCAACGATTTCGGTTCATGATGCGGTGATCCAGCCGCGCGAAGGCGATCTTGTGTTGGCGACATTCGGTCGCGGACTCTATGTGCTCGACGATGTTGCGCCGCTGCGCGGCATTTCTCTCGACACGCTCAACAAATCGGCGACCTTGTTCGCGCCCCGCCGCTCGCTGCTTTATCTCCCGAGTTTTCCGTTGGGCGGCGATGCGAAAGCATCGCAAGGCGAATCGTTCTACACGGCCGCCAATCCACCCTACGGCGTGACGTTCACCTATTACCTGAAAGATCACATCAAGAGTTTGAAAGAACAGCGTCAAGCTGCGGAAAAGGATGCAGAGAAGAACAAGCAGCCGATCAAATATCCGACTGGCGATGAGCTACGGGCAGAAGCCGAAGAAATTGGGCCTCAAGTTTTCCTGACCGTCTATGACGCGGATGGAAACGCCATTCGCCGTATAGATGCCGAGAATGCTTCTGGTATGCACCGCGCTGCATGGGATTTCCATTATTCCGAACCCGCCCTTGAGCAGAAGCACGACGAGGAAGACGAAGGCTTCAACATTCCAAACAGCGCCATTGTTCTCCCGGGAAAATACAGTGTTCGCCTGTCGCAACGCGTGCATGGCGTCACGACCACTCTCGGCGAAGCCCAGAATTTCGAGGTCTTTGCCGATGGTGTTAACAAGATGTCGGAGTCGGATCGCGCTGCTCTCTTTGCGTTTCAGCAGAAGCTCGGGCGACTTTATGGAGCTGTGCAAGGCTCGCTGAAAGCCGCGGAAGAATTAAAGGCGCATTTGAAGGAGATCGACCAGGCCCTCAAGGAAACACCGAATGCCGACCGCGGGCTGCTTGACGCCGCCGATCGGTTGTCCCAGGAAACCGACGACCTTCTGCGTTCATTGCGAGGCGACGTAGAACTTCGCAGGCGAAACGAGAATACGTTGGCCTCAATCAGCGATCGCGTGGAATCGGTAATGATGGATACACGGTTCGCGATCGTGAAACCAACCCAAACGGACGTGGATGCCTACGCCCTGGCTGGTACGGAGTTCACGCCGACGCTTGCGAAGCTGCATCAACTCGTTGAGGTTGACTTCGTGACTCTGCAAAAGCAGTTGCAAGCGGCCGGTGCACCTTGGACGGCTGGAACGGTACCGAACTGGACTGACAAATAGCTAGGAAGCAGGCTCGTGGCTGTTACCCTGTCCAATTTTGCTGACGAGCGCCGGAATGACGATGAGAATCGCCAACGTCGTGGTGATCATGGCGCCCACTACGACACGTGCCAGCGGCTGTTGCGCCTGCGCTCCGATGCCATGAGACACGGCGGCGGGCAGCAGCCCTAAGCCAGCGGCAAGACACGCCATGAGCACAGGACGCATCTCCTCCATTGCGCCATCACGGATTGCATGATTCTTCGAGTGTCCCTCATGCTGCATACGGCGAATCGCGCTGAGAAAAACGAGTGCTCCTAGGGTAGAAACGCCGATGGCTGAGGCGAATCCAACGGCCGCTGAGATGCTGAACGGCGTTCCGGTAACGAGCAGTGCGAGTGCACCTCCGGTCAACGCGACGGGAAGAATACCGACAATAAGGAAGGCATCGCGCAGAGAGTTGAATGCAAGATAGAGGCAAAGGATGATGACAGCTAACGTGATCGGCAGAATGATGGCTAACCGGCGTTGCTCCCGCCGCAGGCTGTCATATTCGCCTGCCCATTCGTAGTGATATCCCTTGGGCAGAACCACGGTACGTTCAAGCTTGTCCTCGAGGTCCTGCATGGTTGAAGAAAGATCGCGACCGCGTACGCTGAACTTAATGGGAATGTAGCGGCGATCGTTCTCGCGGTAGATCATGAAAGCCCCATTACGAATCGTCACCTGAGCCACTTGGCCCAGCGGAACGCGACTTCCATCAGGGGTAGGCAGGAGAATATTCTTAATCGTTTCGGGATCCTGGCGGAACTGGGGCTGGTAGCGCACGACTAAATCGAAACGACGATCGCCTTGCAAGATTTGCGTCGAGGTAATGCCACCGATCGCAGCCTGCACCGCGGCGTCGAGGTCGGCAGCCATCAGGCCGTAGCGGCCCGCGGCCACGCGGTCAATCGAGATCAGCAGGTTCGGCTGTCCGTTGACGCGAAAGACGCCGAGGTCTTCAATACCCTTAACCGAGCCCATGATCTTTGCAATCTCCTGGGCTTTTTGCGTCAGCACATCGAAATCATCGCCGAATAATTTGAGCGAGTTCTCGCCTTTCACGCCGGACATCGCTTCTTCCACGTTGTCCTGAATGTTTTGAGAAAAGTTGAAGTCCGCTCCCGGAAATTTGGCGAGCCCCGAGTTCATCTGATTGATCAGCTTTCCCTTGGTTAAACCCCCGGGCCACTTCGATTGCGGCAACAGCTGCACAAAGAATTCGAGGTTGTTGAAGCCGGCCGTGTCGGTACCGTCATCGGGACGTCCCATTTGCGAAATGACATGCGTAACGGCAGGGTACTTGAGAAGCTGGACGCGAATCTCATCGGCGAGGCTCGACGAGGTATCGAAAGACACGTCCTGAGGAAGAGTGGCGCGCACCCAAAGATTGCCCTCCTCGAGCTTCGGCATAAACTCGCCGCCCATCAGAGGAATGAGCGCCGCGGTGATTGCGAGTAGAGCCACCGCGCCGATGAGGATTACTCCCGGATGTTTCAACGTGAATTCGAGAATCTGTGTATAACGGCGCTGCAACCATCGCACCACCGGCGTTCGCTTGTGAAGGGGACGAGTATTGCCCCACGACGAGAGCACGGGGGCGAAGACGAAGGCGAATATCTGCGCTCCCAGCAAGGCGAAACCGTATGCCACCGACATCGGCCCGAAGATCTTGCCGGGCACCCCGCTCATGGTGAATAAAGGAAAGAGTGCGATCACGATGATGAGGACGGAAAAGAGCACAGGGCGTGCGGTCTCGGAGGTTGCGAGTGCGATCGCATCGAAATGCGTCTGGTCTTCCGGACGGTCTTGCAGGCGCCGGTACATGTGGTCGAGGCCGATAATGACTGCATCTACCAGAATTCCGAAATCGATCGACCCGAGCGAGATCAGGTTGGCAGACTGCCCAATCGCTTCCATCAAACCGAAAGCAAAGAGCAACGACACCGGAATGCTGAGAGCCGCAATCAGAGACATTCGCCAGTCGCCTAAGAAGGCGATCAGGAGAAGAAGCACCAGTCCGACGCCAACCAGCACCAGGTGGCGAGCCGTTCCAGTGGTCACGCCGATGAGATCGGTGCGGTCGTACAGCGTGTGCAGCTTCATTCCAGCCGGCAGAAGTTTACTGTTCAGTTCCTGGATCTTCGGGTGCAGGCTGGCGAGTGCGGGAAGCGACTGCTCGCCTTTCTGCAGAAGCACGATTCCCTCGACAATGTCTGGCTGATGATCGATTCCAACCTTCCCGAGCCGAGGCTGGTAGCCCTCATGTACGCTCGCGACATCCCCGAGGTACACGGGAGCACCGTTACGCTCCGCCACGAGCACATGCTGCATTTCAGGGATATCGCGCAGCAGGCCGAGCCCGCGGACGTTCACATTCTGCCCGCCCAGGCTGATATAGCTGCCGCCAGCATTTGCGTTGCTGCTGGTCACGGCTGTGACCACCTGCGGAAGATTCAAGTTGTACTGCAGTAAGCGGTTGGGGTCGATCTCTGCCTGGTATTGCCGGGTGGTGCCCCCGAATGTGGTGATGTCAATAATTCCAGGCACTTGTTTGATTTCGCGGCGTACCAGCCAATCAGCCGTGGCTTTCAACTCGTTGAGGCTGTACCCCGGGCCGGTCAACTGGAAGCGATAAATCTCCCCCGTCGGTGACCACGGCGAGAGTTGCGGCTGCAAGTTGTTGGTCAGCGTTACTCCCTGCAGGCGATTCAAAACCTCCTGGCGGTCCTGAATGTAAGCGCTGTCGAAATCGAAATACATTTTGACGTCGCTCAGCCCGAAAATGCTGATCGACCGGATGTACTGGAGGTGGGGAATGCCGTTCAATGTTGTTTCGATGGGAACAGTCACCTGCTGTTCCATCTCTTCCGCAGACCAAGCCGCGTTTTGGGTGATGATTTCCACCAAGGGCGGAGAAGGATCGGGATAGGCCTCGATATCGAGGCGCGCAAACATGACGACGCCGACGACAAGCCATACACCCAGCGCGAGCAGTACCAGCGTCCGAAACCTCAGCAGAGAGAGGACAAACCTCCTCATTGTTCCTCGCCCCCGCCACGCACCAATGCTGCCCCTTCAGAAACGACCACATCTCCCGGATTGAGTCCCGAAGCCACGATGGCTCGGTCTCCATTAACCGACTGAATCAAAACTAATCGTCGTTCATAAGCGCCGGGTTTCGTTTGCACCATCACCGACGTGTCGCCACCTTCACGTAATAAAGCGGATGCGGGAATGACAATGGCATCTCGGGAGGGACGCTGTACGCGAATCGCTGCAAACATCTCCGGCTTCAGCTTTTCGCCCGGATTGTTCAGTACGACCCGAACCTTCAGGGTTCTCGTTTGTGGATCGAGCGCGTCGGAAATAACAGCGAGCTTGCCCGCCCAAGTTTGTCCAGGGTAAGCGGCCAGCGCGATTTGGACCGGTTCTCCAGTTTTGAGGACACTGAGATCTTTTTCGTAAACATCTCCAACGAGCCACACCGTCGAAAGATCGGCGATTGTCGCAATCGAATTTGCATTATCGGTAGACTTGGAAAGTTCGCCGGCAGCGGCGCCCACGTCGAGAATGGCTCCGGAGCGGGGCGCGAGCATCGCTACTTCGTTTGACGTGCCCTGGACCGGGACGCCAAGAATCTGCAATCGTCCAGAACTGCGATCGAGTTCGCCTTTGGCTTCGTCGTAGTCTGCCTGCGCCTGTTCAAGTTCACGCTGGCTCAATACTTTGTGATCGAAGAGCAGCTTGGCTCGTTCCAAGGCATGATTCGTCCTGTCGAATTCCGTTCGCGCATGACTGTAATCGGCGCGCGCCTGAGCGACATCGGAGCTTTGCTCAATCGCGATCGTTTGCCCTTTGTGAACGTGGTCGCCGGGACGAACGGAGACTTCCATCAAGCGTCCTCCAGCAGGAGGATAGATATGGACAACCCGGGCGGGATCGGCTTGCACCTTGGCGGGAATTTCCAACACATCGCCAATGCGCTGGGTTTGAACCGTGACGGTCTGAATGGTCTGGGCTTTGCCCGCATCTACAACCGGCTTGCTTTGGCTCTGCTCACAGCCGGCCAGTGCGATGACGAGAATGGCAGGCGAGAGCCGGATGAAAAGTTGTCTCTTTGAGGTCATGGTAGTAATTCCGTAGCAGTGGCGAAACTCAACTGATGAACTGCGAGCAAGACCTGCGCGCTGGCCTGCGACGACGCGAGTTCCACATCGCGGTAGCTGCGCACGGCGTCGAGATAATCCAGTAGGTTCACGGCGCCATGCTGATAGCTGAACTGCATTCGATCGCGAACGTTCCGCGCTCGCTCGAGGTAGTCAGAGGTGTAGAGCTGCGAGAGCTCTCTCGCCGTCCGGTAGGATTCCAAAGCCTGCGATACATCAGCGTTCGTCTGCAGCCTGGTCACGAGTTCGCTGAAGCGGCTGGATTCGAGCGCGTGCTCGGTCCGCAACTTTTCTCCCTGGTTTCGGTCGAAAATACGGATGGGAACCTGGAAAGAAATACCCAAGGTGTTGTCGGGCCCATTCCGCTTGTACTCAGGGGCAACCACCACGTCGGCCGCTCCATAGGCTTTTGCCAACTGCAGGTCGGCCTCGGCCTTACGGACCGAATCCACGGCCGCGAGATAGTCAGGCCGATTGGCCAAGGCTCTAGCTTCGAGATCTTGTGCGTTGAAGGTGAGCTTAGGAAAATCCAGCGTGCCGTCGATATCGAATTGCGGCGAATCGTGCAGTCCGAGAAGCGCCTCGAGTTGGATCCGCGTTTGCAGCAGTGACGCTTGCGCGTTCAGGAGGTCCGATTGAAACTGTGCTTCTTCCACCTTAATGCGGTCGAAGTCGGTTTGGCTGATGTCGCCTGCCTGCAGCCGCATCGCGCTCGCTTCCACGGTGCGCTGGTAGTCGGCAAGATTGTCTTGGGCGAGCTTCAGCACGGACTTCGCGAGCAATAAACCCACGAACGATGATTTCAGCTGGTACTCGAGCTGACGCTGCGCATCGCGGAAGTTATCCTGGGCGACGACCGTCCCAAGACGCGCCGATTGGATGCGCGCGGAACGCTTGCCGCCACGCTCGAAGGTCCACGCGAAGCTATCGGTGAATTCCTGGGTATTCGCGATATCCGATTGCGAAGGAGTGAAAGCTCGAAAATCCTCGTTGGCTGAGTTGAAAACGGGGTTCACCCGCAACGCTGCGGTCACTTCGTTGGCCTGCATGGCCGCCACCTGCTCGCGGGCGGCAGCCATGGCTGGACTCTTGGCGCGAAAGTACTGCAACGCCTCGTTCAGCGTCCAAGGATGGTTCTGCGGATTCTGCCCGAATGCAACGCTTGTGCATGCAATCAGTGCAAAAAGAGTTTGGAGTACTTTCATGCGCTTTCTTCGAGTGCAGTTACGAAAATTGCAACATGCGCTCGGCTGAGGATTTTGGGGGCCTGAAGGAGAGAGTTCAGAACCCAACCGGCGGAGCACGACCTGCAAAGGGGAGTGCAAATCCGCGACGCTCGGGCGCCAGGCAGGCATACTCAAAAAACGACCCGATCACAATAAGGAGTGAAAACGACAGCGCCAGCCAACTCGCGTTCAGGACTACGTCATGAACGGTCGGGGCATGCACGAGTCCCGACAGGACGTTGCGACGCGAGAGAACCTCCGAGGAGAACATCGCAGGATTTAAGTCATCCGTCAGCGAGATGACGGGGAAAAGCAGGACCGCGATGATTGCCAACGCTACCACTGCGTGGCGAATGGAACTTTTTCGACCCCGTTGCGCGGAGATATGAGCGAGCCCGGCGCACATTCCAAATGCGCTGATCAGAACCCATACGAGATTGAGTAGAGACTCCATCGACCCGAGGTAGAACTCTCCTGTTCTCATTTTAAGGCGTTAAAATGACAATGGTATATAGCGCAATTGCGCTAGTTACCCACGGCGCTGCAATGCCTTACGCCTGAAAGAGCTCCGCACTAAGCATCGTAGAATGTAAAGGAAACATGAAGACCTCAAGCAATCTCCCTCCACGAGCCGAGGAATTTCGCGATCCGCTTATGTTTGATATGAGCGTAAATTTTTGCGGAATAAAGCTGAAAAATCCCGTCGTCGCTGCCAGTGGGACCTTTGGGTACGGGGTGGAGTTCGAAGATATCGTCGCCATCGGGAAATTGGGCGGATTCGTGGCGAAGGGGCTTTCCAGAGAGCCCATGGCCGGTAACCCACCCCCGCGATTGTGGGAAACAGCTGCAGGCATGTTGAACGCTATCGGACTGCAGAACATAGGGGCGAAGGCATTCGTCGAAGAGAAGCTACCCCTTGTGCGAAAGATGAGATCGGCGACCGTCATCTGCAATGTATTTGGCAACTGCACCGAAGACTACGAAGAGACGATCCGCATTCTCAATGACGGCGCAGGCATCGCGGCCTATGAATTGAACGTCTCGTGTCCAAACACGAAACATGGGGGCATCGCATTCGGAAGCGATCCATCCTCGTTGGCAGAAGTGGTTACGAAGGCAAAACACGTAGCAAGCCGACCCCTGATCGTAAAGCTATCGCCGAATGTAACCAGCATTCCGCAGATGGCGAAGACCGCGCAGGAAGCGGGGGCGGATGCGATTTCGCTGGTCAACACATTTGTCGGCATGGCCATCGATACGGAGACCCGCAAGCCACGCATTTCAAACGTCACCGCGGGACTTTCTGGTCCCGCGATTAAACCAATTGCGTTACGCATGGTGTATGAAGCGGCAAAAACCGTGACCATCCCTGTCATCGGAATTGGCGGTATCAGCACGGCCGAAGATATCGTCGAGTATCTTCTCGCAGGGGCAACCGCGATCCAAGTGGGCACCGCCAATTTCTGGGATCCGTGTGCGAGCGAGCGACTCGTGGACCAACTCGAAAAATGGTGCCTGGAGCACCGCGTACAGAAAATCACCGATCTCGTCGGTGGAATGATCCTGCCCTAATCAGAATCAGCCGATCAGCTTGGTGCGCAGATCTTCCGGCAACTTCTCGCGGATATTTTCCGGCAAGCGATCATGCAGGGTACGGGCACCGGAGCGTGCGACGGCGACCACCACAACCGGAGCGGGAGTGGCGATGGCGACCAGCAGCCACACAAGTGCGGACAAAAGGAAACCCGCCATGGCAGCGAGTTCCAAGATAAGGGCGTGGTGCCGTGGCACGAAGTGGCGGATGACCGCGAATGCCAACACAAAAACGAAGGCGGAGATGGTGGCCAGCGCCATCAGCGCGATATCAATCCCGCGGTGAAGTCGCTGACGGGAACGACACTGGGCACACTCGGAGAAATGGCGCTCGTAGTCCTCGCGCATCTCGGGAGCCAGCCCGGATATGTCGTACCGCCATCCGGCAAGAATATTGCCGATGACTCGATCGGTGCAGTCGCTCATTCGCTAGAGAATTACCGTTTGCATTGGCTGGTCCTGGCTGGCCAGCATCAGCTTATTCCCGAAGAGACTGCCATGCCGATCTAGAGCGCGCTCCGCGGCCGTTCGCGCGACCTCGGGATGGTTATTCTGTTCGGAGAGATGCGCCAGGATCAGATACTCTGCTTCCCCATCATAGTCGTTCATGATGAAATCGGCGAGCGCCGCGTTGGACAAATGACCCAACCGCGAAAGCACACGCTGTTTCACCGACCACGGATACGGCCCGACGCGCAGCATCTCTACATCGTGGTTAGACTCCACGATGAGAAATTGGCAACCACGGATATGGTCCTTCACACTCGCCGGCATATAGCCCAAATCGGTAGCAATGGCAGCCTTCAGGCCTTCGGCGCGAAACGTAAAGCCAACCGGGTCGGCGGCGTCGTGCGGAATTGTGAACGAGGTCACCGCGATGTCGCCGATCTGGAAGCTGCGTCCCGCCTCAAAGTTTTCTACGCGCTCCAGCCTGACTTTGTTCCCTTGGCTATCGCGCGCTGCGCGTAAGTACGCACTCTGTGTAGATGCCGTAAGAAACACGGGGATTCGGAGTTTCTTTGCGAGTACGTTCAGCCCACTGATGTGATCGGCATGTTCGTGCGTAATCAGGATCGCGCTAAGGCTGGATGGATTACATCCGCTGAACAGCAGGCGCCGCAGAGTTTCTTTGCAGGAAAGACCGGCATCGACCAGAAGAGACACCCGCGAACTTGCAACCACCGCAGAGTTACCCCGGCTACCGCTCGCGAGAACAGTAATCGAAACCGCCATCCTCGAAGAATAGCGGGAATCAGGGCATCAAAATAGTAACTGAAGAGTTAACTTGAGGAAAACCGGTCACTCGTCTCTATGTAGGAAGATGTTGTTGATCATCAGTCGCATGTAAGAGCCGCCAAAAGCACCCGCAATCGCCGGAAGAAACATTAGGGTGGCGCCCCACATCGCTGCCCGGGAAACCTGTTGCGGCCGCAAGATTTTGTGGATTGCGTCAGCGAGCGGAATCCAGGGAACGACGAGCAGCACCCATCTCCAGGGCGCCTCGCGTTTCCAGCAGCCAAGAATCATGGTGCTCAGCATTACCCATAGAAATGTGAGTCCCTGTTCGGGCACGAGTACGTGAACAATGGCTGCGAGGGCCCCGAATGTCAGGCCAACGATCCACACGGCCACGCCGGTTCTCGACTCCATCGCGAGCTCAGTAGGCGTAGAAACCGCGTCCGGTCTTGCGGCCGAGCCAGCCGGCGTCGACCATTTTGATCAAAAGCGGACATGGGCGATACTTCGGATCGCCAAGTCCGGCCAGCAGTACGCGCATGATGTCGAGGCAAACGTCGAGGCCGATGAAGTCAGCGAGGGCAAGCGGCCCCATCGGGTGGGCCATGCCGAGTTTGAACACTTCATCTACGGCTTCCGGAGTAGCGACACCTTCCATCACCGTGTACATCGCTTCGTTGAGCAAGGGCATAAGTACGCGGTTCGAAACGAAACCCGGTGAATCGTTCACCTCGACCGGCGTTTTATCTAACTTCTCCGAAAGAACCTTTACTGCCTGGAATGTGTCGTCGCTGGTTGCAAGTCCCCGAATGATCTCAACCAGTTTCATGACAGGCACCGGATTGAAGAAGTGCATTCCAACAACCTTGTCGGGACGCTGAGTAACGGCCGCAATCTTGGTGATAGAGATCGAAGACGTGTTGGTGGCCAGAATCACCTCTGGGCGGCAAATGGAATCCATCTCGCGGAACAATTCGGACTTGATCTCGAATTTCTCGGAGGCGGCTTCCACCACGAGATCGCACCCGGCAAGAGCTTTGCGTTCAAGCGAGGGACGGATGCGGGCAACTGCAGCTTTACCCTGTTCTGCCGTGAGCTTGTTCTTGGAAACTTCCCGATCGAGATTCTTTTGAATAGTCTGCAGACCGCGATCCAGGAACGCCTGTTGAACGTCGCACAGCACGACACCGAACCCGCTCTTGGCAAACACGTGGGCGATGCCGTTGCCCATGGTGCCTGCACCAATCACGCCAACCGTGGAAATTTCCATCTATTCTCTCCGATAGGAAGCAATCTTTTGAGTGTATCCGAGCGGCAATGAGAGCCGGAACGACAGCGTGGTTAGGGCTTTAGGTCGAATAGCAAAGAAATTTTGTCTACCAGGATGGTGTCGCCGGGAGAAAGCTCGCGTTCAGCCCGCACGACTTCCGAGTTGACGCGAACCGGAGTCTGAGACTGAGATGGAGCAATGTAATATTTCCCGTGGCGCAGATGGATGGTAGTCGCCACTCTGGGTGCAAACCAACGGCGAAGGCGAATTCCCGCCGCTTCCCCCGTCCCGATCACCGTTTCAGGCGAGGACAGTCGATATTCCTGCTTGTCGGTCTTTCCGCTGAACACCTTCAAAACTCCCACTGGAGGCGCAGGAGCTTTCGTAATCGGAGGAGGAACTTCCGATCTAACAGGTTCGAACGGAGCAGAAATTTCGGCTTGCGGGGCCGGCAGCTCGTCGGTGTCGGGACCATCTTCGTCGGAAAAAGAGATAGAGTGTCGCGCGATGTGCACCACATCTCCCTTGGCAAGGACCGCTCGCGAGACCTTATGACCATTGAGGTAGGTCCCGTTGGTACTCCCCTCGTCGTAGAGAACAAACTGGCCATTCTCTTTGACGATGCGGGCATGACGTCCAGAGAGCGCTACATCATCGAGGTGGATGGTGTTGTCGGGCAGGCGGCCAATCGTGACCGGAGCGTTTGAGAGGGGGAACTCTCGCACCGGCACATCGTCGAGCTTTAAATAGAGTCTTGCCATTTCGGACTCTCTCCCCAGAGCGCCCGCTTATACCAGGCCTGCTCGACGAACTTCAAAACAACACACGTGATATTGTCTTCTCCGCCTTTCAGGCGGGCTGCTTCGATGAGAGCTTCGCAAGCGACCTTCGGATTGGCGGCCGCGAGCAGCATCTTCTGAATGGCATCTTCGGAAACATGACGGGTCAGCCCATCGGTCGCGATGAGCAGAATGTCGCCATCGGCGGCCGCAAAGTCGTCGAGGTCCGGTTCGACATCGTCCGAACCGAGGGCCTGCAACAGCACATTCTGCACCTCAGAACGGTCGGCCTGTTCCTTCGTCAGCAGCCCCCGACGGACATGTTCGGCGACCAGGGAATGATCATTGGTGAGTTGCTCGATCCGGCCTTCGCGAATGAGGTAAACGCGAGTATCGCCCACATGGCCAACAGTGAAGAAATCGCCCTCGACGAAAACCACGGCGATGGTCGATCCCATGCCGCTTCGTGAGGCATTTTTCTGTGAAGCTTCGCGAATGGCGCGATTGGCAGAAGCAATCGCTGTGCCAACCGATTTAGCGCGAGCGGTAAGGCCACTGCTGGTTGCGACCGGCTCTTCGCCTGTTTCCCGCTTCGCCTGCTCGCGGAAATGGCTGAGGACACTATCGACCCCGATCTTGCTGGCGACCTCTCCGGCTGCCTGTCCACCCATGCCGTCGCAGACGACATAAATCCCGTACCGGGTGTCGTAGCCGAAATTGTCTTCGTTATTGGCGCGGACGCAACCGATATCCGTAAGTCCCGCGACCTCGAGAAGTAAAGCCATTAGGCCTCAGTAGAATTGCGAGCCGAAAGTACGGAAATCCTAACGCATCCGGGGCATTCAGGGGAATGAAGTTCGTACCCCAAGGGTAACCTTGCCGAACAATTACCGCGGAGCCGCACGAACTCTGCGTGGCAAGGCCGAAGAAGGAGTCGAGCATCCGGCTGAACCGTATTCTCTTCTGAATGTCAGTGGCTGCTGGAAGCATGCGCAGATGCACGCGAGGCAACCTGCAAACGAATTTCGGCGCGCTTCAAGTCGGCCAGAACCGCCTGGTAATCGAGTTCCGGACCATTCGCGCGTAGTTGCTCTTCTGCCCGTGCCTTGGCTTGCTCGGCCCGCGCAGTGTCGATCTCCGCGGGTTTCTCGGCGCGCTCCGCAATGATTGTGACCTTTTCCGGCAGAACCTCGGCAAATCCCCAGGCGACCGCCAGGTAGTTGGTCTCCCCGTGCGCGGTATAGCTGATTTCGCCGATCGCCAGTTCGGTAATGAGCGGTGCATGGCCGGGCAGAACGCCGATGTACCCATTCTTGCCGGGAATCTGCATCTGCTCGGCCACGTCCTTCAAAACCATCTTTTCAGGCGTGACGATCTCGAATTCGAATGTGTCGGCCATGGTTTATGCGTGCGCCTTCATTTTCTCCGCAGCTTCGAGTACTTCATCGATCGTTCCCTTCATGTAGAAGGCTTGCTCGGGAACATCGTCATGCTTACCTTCCAGGATCTCGCGGAAGCTGCGAATCGTGTCCTCGATTTTGACGTAGCGTCCTGAGAAGCCGGTAAACTGCTCGGCGACATGGAACGGCTGCGAGAGGAAGCGCTGGATCTTGCGCGCGCGAGAGACGGTCAACTTCTGGTCTTCACTCAACTCGTCGATACCGAGAATCGCAATGATGTCCTGCAGGTCCTTGTAGCTCTGCAGAATCCTCTTCACGCCCTGCGCGACTTCATAGTGATCCTGCCCGACAATGCGCGGATCGAGGATGCGCGAAGTCGAACCGAGAGGATCGACGGCTGGATAAATTCCGATTTCCGTCAATGCACGCGAGAGCACCGTGGTTGCGTCCAAGTGAGCGAAGGTGGTTGCCGGCGCGGGATCCGTAAGATCGTCGGCGGGCACGTAAATCGCTTGTACCGACGTGACCGAGCCCTTCTTGGTCGAAGTGATGCGTTCCTGCAATTCGCCCATTTCCGTCGCCAGGTTCGGCTGGTAGCCCACGGCTGATGGCATGCGGCCCAGCAGTGTCGAGACTTCCGATCCAGCCTGCGTGAATCGGAAAATGTTATCGATAAAGAGCAGCGTGTCCGTACCCTCTTCGTCGCGGAAGTACTCGGCGACCGTCAGGGCGGTCAGCGCCACCCGGAGACGCGCTCCAGGAGGCTCCGTCATCTGGCCATAGACCAAGGCCGCCTTTGATTTGCTCGGGTCGCCCGGCGTGATGACGCCGGCTTCGGAGAACTCCAGCCAAAGGTCGTTGCCTTCGCGCGTACGTTCTCCGACGCCACCGAACACGGAGAATCCGCCGTGCTGCTTGGCGACGTTGTTGATGAGTTCCTGAATCACAACCGTCTTGCCCACTCCGGCGCCGCCGAACAACCCGATCTTGCCGCCCTTTAAAAACGGCTGGATCAGGTCGATGACCTTGATACCGGTTTCAAACATTTCCGCACTGGTAGATTGCTCATCGAACGCAGGCGCTTGGCGGTGAATCGGGTTACGTTTCTGGGTAACAATCGGCCCGAGTTGATCCACCGGCTCGCCAATCACATTCATCACGCGGCCAAGCGTTCCCCGGCCCACAGGGACAGTGATTGGTTCCCCGAGATCGATGGCCTTCATCCCGCGGACCATGCCCTCGGTCGGCTCCATGGCTACACAGCGCACGCGGCCTTCGCCGAGGTGCTGCTCAATTTCGAGAATAACGTTGATGGGTTGCGGGGTCTCGAAGCCATCGCTCACGACCCGCAACGCGGTGTAGATCAGCGGAAGATGGCCTTCGTCGAACTGAACATCGACGGCCGGCCCCGAAATTTGAATTACATGTCCAATGTTTTCTGCCATATCAAACCTTTTTGGTCTCAGATTTCGAGCCGGCGATAAACAAACCTTTAATATCCCTGCACTCCCGAACCTGACACCTGAATCCTGCGTTTTACAGCGCCGCCGCTCCGCTAACGATCTCGATGATTTCCTTCGTGATTGCAGCCTGACGGGCGCGGTTCATTGCCAGCGTATAGGAGTCGATCATCTCGCCTGCGTTGCGCGTAGCCGAATCCATCGCCGTCATGCGTGCCGCATGTTCTGCAGCCACCGATTCCAGCATCGAGCGGTAAATCTGCGCGGTCACATATTTTGGAAGAAGCCCGCGAAACAGCTCGTACGGGGTTTGTTCGTAGATGTAGTCCACTTGTGAAGTAGCGAACTGAGCAGCCTTGCGATCGATTTCCGAAGTGTCGCGCCCATGCAACCCCACGCCAGCTTCTTTCGCGGCTTCGAGTGCTCGTTTTCGTTCCTCTTGGCTCAACTCTTCCGCGTGTGCAATGTCACGTTCGCCGATCTCCGGCACCGGCAACACCCGTTCCACCAAGAGCCGCTGGGCAATCATCGACTTGAACTCATTAAAGATGAGGTACACGGCATCCACCTGGCCATCTTCAAATCGCCGGATCACTTTTTCTGCGATTCCCTGCACATCTTCAAAAGTCACGCGACCCAGCACCCCAACGTGTTCGCCGGTGATTTGAATTCGTCCGGCACGCGTTTCCGAATTGGCGTCGCCTACGGCATAGCGACGCCGCAAGAAATCACGTCCCTTACGCCCGATCGCCTCAATATCGACGTTCTTGTCGCCCACGCCATCCAGAAAGCGTGTCGCGGATTTCAGGATGTTGGCATTGAATGCGCCGGCCAGTCCACGATCGCCGGTTACCACAATGAGAAGAATGTTTTTCTCTTCGCGTCGCGCTAGCAGGGGATGAACCAGGCCTCCGCTCTCGGGATCGACCGTTTCCGCGCGGCTCACCAGCGACTTCAACACGTTGGTCAGCATCAGCGCGTACGGCCGCGCCGCCAACGCACGCTCCTGCGCCCGCCGCAGCCTCGCCGCCGAAACCATCTTCATGGCGCGCGTGATCTGCCGCGTGTTTTTAACGCTGCGAATGCGGCGCTTAATGTCGAGGATACTTGCCATCGGTTATGCCTTTGCCGCCGCCGGTTTCCGTTCGGAGAGGAAACGCTCCTTGGCTTCCTTGATCGTTTTGTTCATGTCCGCTTTGATCGAATCATCGAGCGCTTTCTTTTCCTCAATCGTGCGGAATAGCTGCGGATTCGCAGTGTCGACATAGGCATACAGCGCCTTCTCAAACGGCCTTACGTCGGCTACATCCATATCATCGAGAAGTCCGTTCGTGCCGGCGTAGATGATCAGGATCTGCTTGGAGAATGGCAATGGCTCGAACTGCCCCTGCTTTAACAGCTCCACCAGCCGCTGGCCGCGATTCAACTGCGCCTGCGTGGCTTTATCGAGATCGCTGCCGAACTGCGAGAACGCCGCCAACTCGCGATATTGCGCCAGCTCAAGCTTTAAGCTCGATCCGACCTGCTTCATCGCCTTGATGGCCGCCGAGAATCCCACGCGGCTTACCGAAAGCCCGACGTTCACCGCCGGACGCACGCCAGAATTGAACAAATCTGTTTCAAGGTAAATCTGCCCGTCGGTGATCGAAATCACGTTGGTCGGAATGTAAGCAGAGACATCACCGGCCTGGGTTTCGATGATCGGCAGCGAGGTGATCGACCCTCCCCCGAGTTTCTCGCTCAACTTCGATGAACGTTCCAGCAATCGGCTGTGGAGATAGAACACGTCGCCCGGATAGGCTTCGCGTCCCGGCGGGCGCCGCAGCAGCAGCGAGATCTCGCGATAGGCGGCAGCTTGTTTTGAAAGATCGTCATAGATACAGAGCGCATGACGGCCGCTGTCACGGAAATACTCGGCGATGGACGGTCCCTGAGTAGGGAGCCAAATACTGCATTGGCGCCGGGTCGCTGGCCGAAGCCACCACAACGATGGTGTACTCCATCGCGCCCTTTTCTTCGAGGATCTTCACCACCTGCGCGACGCTCGATCGCTTCTGCCCGATCGCAACATAAACGCAGATCAGATTCTGGCCCTTGTTGTTGATGATCGCGTCGAGCGCGACCGCCGTCTTGCCGGTCTGCCGGTCGCCGATAATGAGTTCGCGCTGTCCACGGCCAATCGGGATCATGGCATCGATCGCCTTCAGGCCGGTAGCCATTGGCTCACGGACCGGCTGCCGATCGATCACGCCGGGGGCCATGCGCTCCACCGGGTTGTACTTGTCCGTTACGATCGGCCCTTTGTCGTCGATCGGCTGGCCGAGCGCGTTCACCACGCGCCCAATCAGCGCTTCGCCAACTGGCACGCTCATGATGCGCTTGGTCCGCTTAACTTCGTCGCCTTCCTTGATTTCAGTGTATTCACCAAGGAGCACTACGCCGACCTGGTCTTCTTCCAGGTTCATGGCAATGCCGGCAACTCCATGCGGGAATTGCAACAGCTCGCCCGCCATGACCTTGTCAATGCCATAGACGCGGGCAATACCGTCGCCCACTGACATCACGGTGCCGACTTCGTCGACCGCGATCTTGGTTTCGTAGTTTTCGATCTGCTCGCGAATGAGCTTGGTAATCTCGTCTGCTTTGATCTGAGCCATAATGATTTCGTCTTTTCAAGGCCGCCTGCGCAGCCGGAATCTTTGTTGCCGCGGGTTCACCGCGTACATCAGTTCGCTGTGAGCTGTTCCCGGATCTTGGCTAGCTGGCCACGAAGCGAGCCGTCGTACACCGTGCTGCCGACGCGAACGATCGCTCCACCGAGAAGTTCTTGATTGGTCTGATAGCGCGCACGCACCTTGTTACCGACTACCCGCTCGATCTGTTCCTCAATGACCTCTCGGTCTTGCGGATCGAGTTCATGCACGCTGGTCACTTCTGCGTCGGAGTAGCCCATTCTCGCGTTCAGTTCTTGTTCGAACTGTTTTGCAATTTGTGGCAGATTTCGGATTCGCTGGTGATCGATCAACACCGCGATAAAATTGCGCACGATCTTTACCAGCACCACGCGCCCTGCCAAGGCATCCAGAATCGCCCTCTTCTGCACCACCGGGATCGAAGGGGTTTCCCACACCCGCCGAAGGACGTCGCTCTCTGCGGTCATGCTCACCACCAGGTTCAGGTCGTGCTCCGCCGTGGTCACGTCGGTGTGGGTATCAAAGACAGCGTCGGCCAGGGCACGGGCGTAGCGGATGTTTACGGAAGCCATCGCTTATCGTCCATCCTTTCCGAGATGCGACACAAAGTTGCGCACCAGCGACTCGTCGGTTGCCTGGTCGATTTGCAGTTTATGTGCCGCGAGATCGACCGCCAACTCGGCGGCCAGGCTCTTTAGATCACGGCGTGCTTGCCGCCCTGCAGCTTCGATCTCTTTCTCCGCGGATTCCAGGATTCGCTTAGTTTCGGCCTCGGCCGCTGCGCGAATCCGAGCTTCTTCCGCGACCGAATCCTCTTCCGCAGAGGCACGGACTTGGGCGACTTCCACGTCAAGCTTTGACAGTCGTGCCTCGATGTCGCTCAACCGGCGTTGCGCATCTTCGCTGGCTGCCCGTGCTTCCACAATCCCGCGTTGAATGGCCTCATTGCGCGAGCGAAAGTAGTTGGGCAGCTGCGACTTCATCAACGCGCCGATGGCGACAAAAACGATCGCGAAATTGATGAGCATCGCGATCCAGTACGCCATTTCGACGCTCATCCCGGTGGTTTTCGCAACCCAACGCACGGCAACCGACTGCTTGAGGCCTGTGGTCTGGTCTTTCTCTTCGGGTTCGCCTTCTGCTGCCTTGGAGGCTGCCACCAATTCCCGACCCACGGCAGCATTGGGATTAGCCGGCTGTTTCTCTTGTTGCGGGGCAGTATGTGAGGCAGCTGGCTCGGCTTTCGCCGGTGCATCTTGCGCGCGCAGGGGCGCACACGACAGCAATACCGCTGTCAGTAAAGCAAACCCGATTCGTTGCAGCAAATGCCTCATGATTGCCCGCCGATCACGGGACGATGTGCAGTCCCCGCCGGCCGCAGAAGAACAGTGACAATTTCGTCGGCCAGCCGCTCGGCTTCCGCACGCAGCCCGACCTGCGCCGCTTCCGCTTCGTCCTGGACGGCTCTGCGGGTTTCCGTAACCTTTGCCTGGGCCTTGGCACGCGCTTCGGCGACAACCTGCGCGCGCGCCTGGTCAGCAGCCTTGCGCCGCTCCTCTTGGGCCCGGTAGATGGCGGTGCGTGCATCGCGCAATTTCTGTTCGTACTCAGCCGTTTTGCCCTCGGCCGCCGCTATATCCGCGCGTGCCTTCTGCACCGCACCTTCGGTGTGGGCATGCCGCTCTGCCAGTACGCGCTGCAATGGCCGATGTACCAGCACGTGATACAGCCCATACAGCAGGAGCAGGAGCACGATTGTAGGCACGGCTCCGAGCAGTAATTCGCCTAATTGCTTGAGAATCTGATCCATTCTGGGTTGATTGAGTCCTGTTGCACAGCAGAAGAAGAATGAGGACTAAAACACATTACTGTACTATTTACGCGACCACTGCGTCAAACCTCACACGTCGTGCATTTTCAGTCGCTTGAGAGCAATGACCAAAGGCTTTCCGGGAACCCGGAAATTGCGTGCTGACCAAATCGAAAAACAACCCTCGACTTTGCTTGACATGACCGTGGATGGGGGTAGCATGGGTATATCACCTCCGATCCACTTCAGGATCGAACGGGCCCGAGGCCAAGGAAATGTCACCGCTCCTTGGCAGCGGGCCTGTTTTAGTTTCTGCTACCCTCGCGCACCGCGCCCATCCACACAGCGGCTCTCATGAGATACCCTGCAATCGGCCTGCAATGTACAAAGTTCTTTTTCTGATCCTGCTCCTCTTTGCAGCTTCACCTTGGGCCTCGCCCCCAATCGCTCTCCTTTGTGGACTGCTGTTTGCCTTTGTCGCGCAGCATCCCTATGAACGGCAGTCCCGCAGTATCACAAAGTATTTGTTACAAGCGTCGGTGGTCGGGCTTGGGTTCGGGATGAACCTTCAGCAGGTTATCCGGGCCGGCCGGTCCGGTTTTCTGTACACCGCAATGGGCATTACTTTCGCCATGCTCTGCGGATGGGCGCTCGGGAGATTGCTGCAGGTGAGCCCGCGCCACGCTTTCCTGATCTCAGTTGGAACGGCCATCTGTGGGGGGAGCGCGATCGCCGCTGTCGGACCCGTCGCCAACGCGACCGAGGACGAAATGTCCGTCTCGCTGGGAACAATCTTCATCCTGAATTCCATCGCCCTGCTGATCTTCCCCCTCATTGGCAGCCGCCTGCACCTTACCCAGAACCAGTTTGGACTATGGGCGGCCTTGGCCATTCACGACACCAGTTCTGTTGTCGGCGCTGCGGCTAAGTATGGTGCCGTTGCCCTTGCCATCGGCACGACCGTAAAGCTCGCTCGCGCCCTCTGGATTGTTCCCATGACCCTGGGCACCTCGGCAGTGGTTCGCCGCCAGAACCGTTCCGGAGAAACTCCAATGCGCATTCAATGGCCGTGGTTCATCCTGTTCTTCTGCCTGGCCGCAGTCGCCAACACCTATTTCACCCAGGGAGCACCCGTCTACCATGCTCTCGTGTACGCGGCACGACTCGGTCTGGATGCAACCCTGTTCCTCATTGGCGCAAGCCTTGCGCCAGCCTCGCTGAAACGAGTTGGCGTGCGTCCGCTAGTGCATGGAATTGTGCTCTGGCTGATTGTCGCAAGCTTGAGTTTGCTGCTGATTCGAGCGGGATGGATCAGGATCTAACGCGCGCTCTTCTGCACCACATATTTTGCTAGCTTGCGCATGATCGATTGCGGCGCTTGCACTTCGAAAAACACATTATCGCCGCGAAATTGCCGCCGCACGGTTCGCGCCTTCGCTTCCACCAGGGAAAGCGCTTTGCCATCTGACTGCGGGATACGAAGCTTGGCGGACTGCACCGGATCTTCGGTGATCGCTTCGTCAATGGCCGCGAGCAGCGCATCGAGGCCAATTCCTTTCGCCGCCGAGACATGAACGACCGTTGCCGAATCGAGCAGCACACTGCGCTTCGACCCCGGCAACAGATCGATTTTATTCATCACGTGGATTTGCGGCTTGTCCTGCACTCCCAGTTCGCCGAGTACCTTCTCCACCTGGCGTTGCTGTTCCAGCGCCACTGGGCTCGTCGCGTCGGCAACATGAAGCAGCAAGGCGGCACGTTGCACTTCTTCCAGCGTGGCGCGGAAGGCGGATACCAGCGTGGTCGGCAAATTTCGTATAAACCCGACAGTGTCGGACAAAAGCACCTGCCGTTTTGAGGGCAGTGTTACTCCTCGCAACGTGGGATCGAGAGTGGCGAACATCTGCGCCGAGGCGTAGACGCCCGCTTTCGTCAGCGCATTGAACAGCGTGGACTTTCCCGCGTTGGTGTAACCGACCAAAGCGACCACGGCAACCGGAACATTTTCACGGCGTGCGCGCTGCTGCCTCCGAATGCGGCGTACATCTTCCAGTTGCTTCTGGACATGCCGAATGCGGCGGTTGATTTTTCGCCGGTCGGTTTCGAGCTGGGTTTCGCCGGGTCCGCGGGTACCAATGCCGCCGCCCAATTGCGACATCTCAATTCCCCGTCCGCCCAGTCGCGGAAGCAGGTATTCCAATTGCGCCAGTTCCACCTGCAACTGGCCTTCCCGCGTACGCGCATGTCGCGCGAAGATATCGAGGATCAGTTGCGTGCGATCGATGACCCGCGCGTGCAGATCTCGCTCAATGTTTCTTTGTTGGGACGGTTGAAGATCGTGATCGAAGATCACGACATCTGCCTCAGCAGACGCAACCGCTCCCTGCAACTCTTCCAGCTTGCCGCTGCCGATCAGTGTCGCGGGATCCGGCCGGTCGCGCCGCTGTAACATTTCCCCCGCAACGACCGCCCCGGCACTCCGCGTCAATTCACGCAGTTCATCGAGAGTGTCTTCCGGAGCAGCGGATTCTGCATGCACGTCGTCCGCCACGGGCGCCGCCGATGCAGCGTCGCGGGCAATCTTGGCGCTTGGAGGAATAGCCGACGGGGCATCCGTCTTGCGGTCCGGCGGTCCATTGCGGTACCGCCGGCTGGAAAACTCCACTCCCACCAGGAAAGCGCGCTCCGGTTGCCCTCCGCGATCTGCGGTGGACCGGCTGCTGGCTCGTTCGCTGTCAGTTCCAACGCCGCGCTCCCTCGCCGCTTCATACGCCGTAACGAGAGAGTTCTCCTGCTTCTTACGGCGGGCGATCTCAACCCTCCGCGGGGTTAGACTGGGCGACGTTGCCGACGGAGGCCACGGGCTTCAGTTCCGCGTGACGTACATCGCTGCCATGCGAAGGACGCGGCAACACTACCGTGGAAATCGCGTGTTTGAAAATCAACTGTTCTTGATTGTTGGTATCCAGAACAACGGAATACTTGTCGAACGATCGAATCCTGCCGGTCAGCTTTACGCCGCTCAGCAGGTAGATCGTGACAATCGTCTTGTCCTTGCGGGCCGTGTTGAGAAATGAATCTTGAATGTTCTGTGCGGGCTTGTTTTCCATCTCTTGCCTTCCTTGTTCTGGTCAGCCCAGCCCGGTTCTCGTCTCCGCTACGCCCTTTCGGAGCTCTCCCGGGTCTGTGTTGTGTCCGTAAGTAGTTTGCAGGCTCTCGTTGCAAAAAAGCGACAACGCGAGCACATGTACGATAAGGCCCTACCCGGGCAAATGCAACTCCCGTGCAGGCCTTCACACTGTTTTACAATGCGTTTGCGCCGTTCCGGGATGCATTCAACCTCGCTGAAAGGTTTACATTCCAGCCCCGCGTACGTCCGAGGAGATTGCATGTTCGCCGCTAAAATTGCCGCTATTACGCCTCCCCAGTTGACCTTAGATGCCAGCTCCGCTCTTTTTTTCCTCCTGCTTCGCTGGGTTCATTTCATCGCCGGCATCCTCTGGGTGGGTCTTCTCTATTATTTCAATCTCGTGAACATTCCCCTCGTAAAAGCGGCGCAGCCAGCGGAAAAAGCCTTCGTGATCACCCAATTAATGCCTCGCGCCTTGTGGTGGTTTCGCTGGTCCTCGGTGGTCACCGTCCTCGCCGGCGTTTGGTACTGGTCACTGATCGTCGGCACCGACGCACGTAACGCGGACGTGAAACCCGGCGCCGCGATGGGCACGTTCTTCGGAATTTGGACACTCGCCTTTATCCTCGAGATGGGCATTCTTATGTCGCCCTTGGAAGCGCTCCGGAAAGCTCCGGTTCTCACCGTTCTTGTGACCATCCTGATCGTGGCCGCGGCCTACCTCTACATCTCCCTGAACCAGCATGGATGGGAAAGCAATCGCATGCTCTCCATCGGCGTAGGAGGAGGAATCGGTTGGTTCATGATGTTCAATGTGTGGGGACTGCTCTGGCGCATGCAAAAGAAGATCATTCGTTGGACGGCGGACAGCGTCGCCAACGGCAGGCCCGTTCCGCCCGAAGCGCAAAAAGCCGCTCGCTTGTCCTTCTTAGTTTCGCGGATCAACTTTGTGCTCACGTTCCCGGTCTTGTTCTTCATGGCTGTGGCGTCGCATTACGCGCTATTCGCGAATATGAGTGTGAAGTAGAAGCCCTGCTACAATTTTCATAGTCATGCCTGACGCCAGCGTTACGACCGCTCCCGTACCGATGCTTGATTTGAAGCGGCAGTTCGCGGCCATTCGTGAAGAGATATATGCCGCCATCCAGGAGGTCTGCGAGTCGCAGCATCTTGTGCTCGGAGAAGCGGTCCAGGCATTCGAGCGTGAGTCCGCCGCCTACCTCGGAACGCAATCGGCGGTCGGATGCGCCTCCGGCACCGACGCGCTTTGGCTATCGCTTGCGGCTTGTGGCGTCGGACCCGGCGACAACGTCATCACCACCCCCTTCACCTTTTTCGCTTCCGCCAGTTCCATCGTACGCTGCGGTGCACGTCCTGTGTTTGTGGATATTCACCCCGACACCCTGAACCTTGATCCCGGCCAGGTGGAAGCCAAGTTGTTTTCTGGCGTGGCGAATGGGTTGAAAGCCGTCATGCCCGTCCATCTCTACGGCCAATGTTGCGACATGGATCGCTTCGAACGTTTCGGTCGCGAGCACCCATTGAAGATCGTGGAAGATGCCGCGCAGGCCTTTGGCGCAAGCTGGCGCGGTCGCCGTGCCGGTACGCTCGGCCACGCTGCGGCCTTTAGCTTCTATCCCACCAAGAACCTCAGCGCGTTTGGCGATGGCGGTCTGGTCACGACCAATGACTCCGAGATCGCTGACCACGTTCGTCGGCTGCGCAATCACGGCAGCCGCATCCGTTACTATCACGAGGAAATTGGCTGGAACAGCCGGCTGGATTCGATCCAGGCCGCCGTACTGCGCGTGAAGCTGAAAAGGCTCGACGGGTGGAACACACGCCGCCGTGAAGTCGCCGCCAAGTACGATTCGCTTCTCGTGGAAGTGGGCCTGGCTTCCCCGGCTTCGCGTGGAGGATGGGCGACCCGCGAGCCCGTGCGACTGCTCAGCACCATGCCGCAGGCGCACCACATCTATCATCAGTATGTCGTTCGCGCCAAGCGCCGCGATGAACTGCGGGAATTTCTTGGCACGCGCGGCATCGGCAGCGAGGTCTATTACCCCGTCCCCTTACACCTGCAGGAGTGCTTCAGCTATCTCGGATATCGCGCCGGTGATCTGCCGCACGCTGAACTGGCCGCGCAAGAAGTCATCGCGCTGCCAATCTTCCCTGAGATCACCGATGAAGAACAGCATCGCGTTGTTGATGCCATCCGCGAGTTTTACCGCTAAGCACCGATGCCCCGCTTTGATGTCGCAGTCATTGGCGCCGGGGTGTTTGGCGCGTGGACGGCTTATTTCCTGCGCCAGGCTCGCCTGCGCGTTCTCTTGATTGACGCCCATGGCCCCGCCAACAGCCGCGCCAGTTCCGGCGGCGAGACGCGCATCACCCGCATGGCCTACGGAGACGACGAACTCTACAGCCGCTTGGCCTTCGAATCGCTGCCCGAGTGGCTCGCCCTCGAGCACCGCTGCGCTCAAACCCTGTTTCATCCCACCGGCGTGCTTACCTTCTCGGATGAAAAAACCCAATGGGTGCAGAAAAGCGCTGAAGTCATTCGCCGCGTTGGCGGAGATTGTGAACTGATTGCCAAAGGCCAGCTCGCGGAGCGGTATCCGCAGATCCGGTTCAAGCCCAGCGAGTGCGCCCTCTTCGAACCCCGCAGCGGCGCCCTGATCGCCCGTCGCGCCGTGCAACTGCTCGTGGAAGAACTTGTCCGCGAGGGCGTGACCTATCGGCAAGTATCAATCGTTCCGCCCGCCGGTGGAGATTCAATCGCCACCACCGACGGCGAAGCGATCGACGCCGCAGCCTACGTCTTCGCTTGCGGCCCGTGGTTTCCGAAACTTTTCCCCGAGCTGCTCGCGAGCTACATCCGTCCGGTGCGGGCAGAGATTTTTTTCCTCGGCATTCCTGCAGGTGTGCGCGATTTCGCTCCCCCACACATGCCGACATGGATTTTCATGGGCAATGACAACTGGGATGCCTATGGCATGCCCGACCTTGAGAATCGCGGATTCAAATTGGCTGTCGACCTGATCCAGCAGCCCGCCGATCCCGACACCATGGACCGCCAGGCGACCGCTCCGTACGTGCACCAGGTTCGCGAATTTGTTCGCGAGCGCTTTCCCCTCCTCGCCGACGCCCCGATCGTCGAAACCCGCGTCTGTCAGTATGAGAACACCCCAACCCACGACTACCTCATCGATCGACATCCGCAATGGGAGAATGTCTGGATAGTAGGCGGTGGCTCCGGACACGGCTTCAAGAACGGGCCGGCCATCGGCAAGTATGTTGCCGGCTTGATCACGCAACGCGCGCGACTGGAACCGGCCCTGCGCTTACCGACAAGCTGAAACTGCCCGCTCCGCGTAGGCGCGATACTTTCGATAGTCCTGCATGAGCCGGCTCTCCTCCGGTGTACCTTTCATCCCGGCCGCTGCCATCTTCGACCAGGCGAAACGAAACACGGCATAGGCGCGTAGATAGTTAGCGATCCGGCCGGACGTGTCATCGCCGCTGAGGGATTCATATCGAAGTAAGAATGTGTCCCGGGTCGCGGCATCCATCTCCCATTCCACGATCGCACCCGCCAGGTCCCAGGCCACGTCGCAAGGTCCGGGAAAGAAGTGGTCATCGCCGTGCGAGACTGCGTCCAGCTTGAGAAACCGTCCGTCTTCCGTGATCAACCACTCGTGGGGCGACATCTTTGCATCGCAGACAATTGGTCTTACCAATGGAAGTTTCGTCAAGTGTTCCGGCAAAGCATCGCCGAATTCTCGTTCAAAGTTCACCCGCAGCATGGTGACCAGGTCTTGCTGCTGCTCGTCGGTCACATCACACCCAAAATGCCGGGCACGAAACGCACAGTAGGACGCGATCCTCCCCACCCTCTCGGCATGCAAGTCTTCCCGGCGCGCTGGCGTTCCGGAGACAAGTTCATACCCGATGAAACCGGATTTCTCGTCGAGCACGTGCGGACTCAACCCACTCTCGGCGAGCATGCGTGCCATCTGTCGCGACCGCGCTCCGATACGGACCGAGACCCTCGAACTTCCAAAGAATGCTTTGCTCGCGTGACAGAAACTTCGCACGTTCCATGCTTGTCCAGGAACCGGGCCAGTTTTGTTCATCGCCATGAAACCGGCTCCGCCACTGGCCACCTCCAATCCACTCTCCTTGTGGCCCCTGCCCGTCTTTGATCGGAACAGTCCGAAATTGCATCCAGCGTCGCGCAGCATCCTTGGCGCGCAGCATCGCTGGATTCACGGAATAGCTCGGAACCAGCACAATGTTTTCTCTTGGTATTCCGGCCGCGTGTAATCCCTCCGCCACCGCAAGAAACGACGATCCACTCAGCCCCGGCCCTTCATCCACCACGACAAAGGTCGCTGCGCGACTCATTCCTTGCTGAATCGATAATCGCTCCGTCGGCCGCCACTCTACTGTCCGTTCGAAGGGATGGCCTGTCGGACGTACCGAAAAGCGCTCGACTCGAGTGCCTCTTCTTCTTAGCGCAGCGGCCATCACTGCGCTCAGGGTCGTCCCAATGCTGCGAATCCCGACCACCACGGCATCCTGCAGCCTGCCAAGCCGCTCCGCCGCGTCCGCATAGTGCATGGGGTGAAGCGCGTAATAAGCAAAGCCCTCCGGAGTCGATGTCGTGAGCTCGCCCAAAACACTCTCTGGCAATTGGCGCGTAACCTCCGCTCGCGCCCGAAAATCCGCGGACACCATCGCCTCCGCACACGCATCCGTGATCTTGGCCAGCGTTCCGCCCGCCGGCGATCCAGCATCTTCCAACGCGCACTCAAGGGCCCCGCTGAGTAGCAGCGCATCGGTCCAGCCAGCCTGATCCGCAGCCCTGCCCAGGCTTTGGCGCAATTCGGACAGCAGTCGCTCCCCCGCGATGGTCTGCCGTCCCTCTCGAAAAATGTAGAAGTTACAGTCGGAATTCATCGTTCATGAGCTGCGCGCCGGGTGAGCTGCTGGAATCAGGGCCGCACAAACAAAATGGCCGGGAAAGGTCCCGGCCACCCATCGCAGCGCATATCTTACGCCGCTTTCTTCTTGATTCCTCGAGGCGAACGTGAGATGTCGCCTTCCTTATCGATGAAGTAAAGGAACTGGTTATCGCGCTCAACCGCTTTCTGCACCAGTACCTTGGCATCGCCTTCTCCAGACTTAGGTTTCTGGCAAACGCTGCCTTCTCCATCGATGTAATACAGGAACTTCTTATAGTCCCGATTTAGTTTGAGGTCCTTCACCTTCTCTGCCATGGCCGCCTCCGATCTTGGTAGTTGGATGGACGGCGGCAGGGCCATGCTGCCTGATTTTGCGGCGATTCCGCGCAAAAACAGAGCAGAGCTGCGGGCAACCCGCTTGAGCAACTCCCAATCGGGTTAACGACGTTTCTTTTTCGACCCTTCTTCGCTCTTTTTCACCGCTTCGGGCCGCACTAGCTTCGGTTCGGTTTTCTCATTCTGGCCCGGCAGCAGCACGCGCCGAACCACCGGCTGGATCATCCGGAACTTCCGGGGAACCGTCGCCCCGGTTTCGTCTTTCACCTGGATGGTGAATACCGGTTCGGCTCCTTCCTTGCCGAAATCCTCCATCCCACTGGTCACCGGATAGACACCAAAAATGTTCCGCTCGCGGTAGGCCGTCTCGTAGTGGTGGCGCTTCGCGTTCCAACTAAACACGCGAATGGAATCGTAATCGTAGGGCAGGCCATCCTTGGGGGCGCTCATCAGCACGAGATACTGCGGCACCTGCTTATCTCCATCCTGCACTTGGCTCAGGATGAAGTAGCCCATGATGCGTTGTCCCTCCGCATACTGGGCAATGTCCAGCGGAACATCGATGTCGATCATTCGCATCAACACCCATCCCACGTGCCCGTGGCTGTCGCGAATCAACCACCAGTCTTCCGTCGCCGGAGGCTCTCCTGCGGGGGCCGCCGCCGATGCATGCTTGTCCTGCGCCGGTTGAATTGCGGCCTTCTTCAGCGGCCCCTTGGACGGAATCGGCTTGACCGGCCTCGGAGCGCCGGTGGTGTTTCTTTCAGAGCTGGTTTTCTTGAGAACCTCGACCTTCTCGCTCTCTTTCATCTGGTAAAGGTGCTCGCCCTCCCGGTCGGGCGTGAGGTGGATGTTCAGTTCAGCGCGCGTCGTGCCATGGGCCTCGACCTGGGTCTTTTCATTTTCTTTTTTGAGTTTTTCGAAACCATCGTATACATCCTGCCCGGCCAGGTAACGCAACTCGAGCCAGCCGTCCTGGCCGCCCGCGGTCTTCACATGCACAAACCGCTTCTGCTTCTCCAGCACCTCCACCTTCTCCCCGGCATACACGGTCCCGACTTTGTTAAACACAGTCGACACCCGGTCGCGCAGATTCGCTTGCGGCGCAGAGACGTACATCACCTCCGCCTGCTTCATCGAGCCGCGCTTGCAACCCGCGGAAAATGCCAGCAGAAGGAAAACGAGGAAAGGCAGGAGACTCTTTAGCGGTCGAACGCCGCCATGTAGCGAGGAAAACCGTAGGCCGGACACAGATCTCACAAGACCATGAACAACTTCTCAATATAGCAGCCGAGTAGCTGATTCGCATCGGGTGCGCACCTGATGTGCACCTGAATGGTTACGCAACCACGGCATTGTCTTTCACGGTTTCTCGGGATGAACAAACTGTGACACTCCATGGCAGACGAAAGAACCCTTTCGCGCTTACAATCTCGAGAACGAAGTTTGTAGCGGAGAACAGCGAATGCGTGGATTTATCCTGGGCGTGCTCCTCACCCTGGTAGTGCTGTTTGGCGGCGCTTTTCTTTTCGTCAAGCTCGGTTGGGTCAATATCCGTGCCGATGCCCAGATGAACTCCATGGAAAAAGAAATCGCCGAGATGGCCATGGACGCCTCGGTCGAGCGGTCTGCACCTCAAACCGACAATCCCATCCAACCCACCGATGACAACCTGATGACCGGGGCCATGCTCTATGAGAAGAACTGTGCCCTCTGTCACGGTAGCGTTTCTGATAAGGGCCACGTGAGCCCAATGGCCAGCGCCTTCTATCCGCGTGTGCCGCAGATCATCCGCCGCATCCCCGGCGATCCCGACTGGCACCTCTTCTGGGTGACCAAGACCGGGGTCCGCTGGACCGGCATGCCGGCCTGGGAGAAGACGCTGAAGGATGACGATATCTGGCGCCTCATCACCTTTATTAAGCACTCCGACAAGTTGCCGCCCTCCGTTCAGGAGATGTGGCAGACCTTCGGAACGCCGTCCGGGATCGCGCCGGCGGGTGTCCCCAATCCCTCTCCGGCTCCGCAGAAAAGATAATTTTCCTTGGACACGGAAAAGGCCCGGAGCTGTCAAGACTCCGTGCCTATCTTTGCCAACGTTTTTCAGGGCTGCTTCTTCGGAGGGGCGGCGGACGCATTCACCGACGTCACCTTCACGTTATTCAGGGTAACCTTCCAGTGCGCGAGATAGGCGCCAGCCTGGTCAGGTTCGTACCGGATGTCCCATGAATGCGGCAACATCAGGCCTCGCTCATCACGAAAATCGCCGAACGTCTCCGATACAGTGAGTGCCGGAACGTTCCCTACCGGCCCCGTGATCTCGTAAACCGATTGCACGTGGCGGAAGGTCTCAGGATCGAACACCAGGTGGACCGTCAACTCTCGTTCCGCGTGCTTGGGTATATACCTGTATTCGAGCAGTTTCTTTCCGTCGACTTTCTTGAGGCCCTCGTATTTCAGCTCTGCACTGCGAGCCGCGAGATCATATAGCGGCCATGCTGCATTCCATATGCCGCCCCAAAGGCCCTCTTTCAAAATAACTTCATGGCGATACATAAAAAATGCCAGGTTCACCCGCTGGAATCTAGCTTGATCGTTGTCGGCAACGAAGGCAGTTGAACCGTCGAACTTGAATTGTTCTCCAGTGTAGGCGGGCGCGTTAAAGTACATCAGGAAGTTGAACTTCTTTCCCATCGAGGCAACTGTCGATGTACCCGACAAATAGCCTGTTGCTCCAGACAACAATTCGAGCGTCGCCGTCCCTTGCCCGGTGCGCAGTGTTTCCGCGGTGCGGACTTCCGGCTTCCCGATTGCGTCCATATGCTTTGCGACTAGATCCGATGGGCTAACTTGGTCAGAAGCTATCGAGCATGACACTAGAAATACTAAAGTGCTTATAACCCCAACCGCGAGGCGTAAAGCTCGAGTCTTCATAGTTTCCCCTTTGCAACGAACGATTCCCTTTATCCTGCCCTTCTAGGGCTGCTGTCAAGAAAAGTGTTGTCTTGTACCCCAAAACGGACGGTCACTGTCCTTTCCCGGGCTGGCGGGCAGCCTCGACAATGAGCCGGGGGTGTGCGGGCGCGAAAACCCTCTCTCAGCTATAATTTCTGGTTTGCTGTCGTGGTCAGAATCCCTGTTTCTCGCGTATTTATCGAAGGAAGCCCATGCCTACCGACGTCATCATGCCCCAGATGGGGGAATCGATCTTTGAAGGCACCATCACCAAGTGGCTGAAGCAGCCCGGCGACCAGGTGCAGCGCGATGAGCCGCTATTCGAGATTTCGACCGACAAGGTCGACGCCGAGATTCCCGCCCCCGCCTCCGGGGTACTGAAGGAAATTAAGGCCCAGGCAGGCCAAACCGTCCAGGTGAATACCGTCGTTGCCACCATTGATGGCGGAGCCAATGCAACTCCGGGCGCCAAACCCGCAGCCGCCGAACCTCCCAAGCCCACCGCTCAGGCGGACGGCAGCAGCGCTTCCGCCCCGGCTGCTCCGGCACCAAGCTCAGCCGCGCCTTCAGGACCCAAGACCGACGTCGTCATGCCGCAGATGGGCGAATCTATCTTTGAAGGCACCATCACCAAGTGGCTCAAGAACGTCGGCGATACCGTTCAGCGCGATGAACCTCTCTTTGAGATCTCCACCGACAAAGTCGATGCCGAGATCCCCGCGCCCGTCAGTGGAGTGCTCAGCGAGATCAAGGTTCCTGCCGGAAATACCGTCCAGGTCAATACCGTGGTAGCCTCCATCGGCGGAGCTGGCAGCGCGACCTCGGCGGCGCCCGCCGCAACTCCTCCCGCAAAGAACGCTGTACAGCCCGAACCGCCCGCCGCCAAGGCCCCCGTGCAAGAGGTCCAAGCGAAGGTGCCGGAGCCGGAAGAAGAAGAGACATCTGGCGATCGGGTCCGCACCTCTCCGCTGGTGCGCAAACTCGCGAAGGAATCCGATGTCGATCTCGCAAAGGTCCGCGGAACCGGGATGGGCGGGCGCATCACGAAGGAAGATATCCAGGCTTTTGTCGAAAAACAGAAGTCGGCTCCCCCGCCCAAGCCGGTCGCAGCCCAGCCTGCAACCGCGGTAGCGCCGCCGGCTCCTTCCGCCACTGCGCCAGTAGCGGCCTCCACGACGAACAAATATGCCGGCACTCCGGGTGTCATCGAGCCCATGTCGGTCATGCGCAAGAAAATTGCCGACCACATGGTCATGTCAAAGCGAACCAGCGCCCATGTGCATGGCGTTTTCGAGGTGGACTTCACCCGTATCGTGAAGCTGCGCGAGAAACAGAAGAACAGCTTCCAGGAAAAGACCGGACTCAAGCTCACCTACACGCCGTTCTATGCGCGCGCCGTCGCCCACGCCTTGCGCGTGTGGCCGGTCGTCAATGCCTCGGTGGAAGGCGAAAACATTCACTACAAGAAGGAGATCAATCTCGGCATCGCCGTGGCTCTCGACTGGGGCTTGATCGTCCCCGTCGTTAAGCACGCCGACGAGTTGAGCTTTGTTGGACTGCAACGCGCCATCACTGACCTCGGCGAACGCGCCCGCGCCAAGAAGCTGAAACCGGAAGATGTGCAGGGCGGGACCTTCACCATCACCAATCCCGGCATCTTCGGCGCCAAGTTCGGCATGCCGATCATCAGCCAGCCCCAGTTGGCCATCCTGGGCATCGGCGCCATCACCAAGGTTCCCTCCGTTGTCACCGATAAAGACGGTAACGATTCCATCGCCATCCGCTCGCGATGCCACATCTCGATTGGCTACGACCACCGCGTCATCGACGGAGCCGTCGCCGACCAGTTCATGGGCGTCGTCAAAAACTATCTCGAGAACTGGAACGAATCGCTGGTATGAAAAGAGTCGAGCACTCGCTCCGAATAAGCGCCCTTCTGGGCGCTTTTTCAACAAGAAACAGCAATCTCAGTGCACCTGAACGGCCACCTTTCCGGATTCCATCCGTCCCCGCTCGGTCTGCACCGTCACCTGCACAAACAAATCTTGGGAATTGAATGCCCGCATCGCCGTCGCATCCGGCACGGTCAATACCATCTGCAATTCCGCGATTGGCGAGGTTTCCGCCTCGGGGTCGATGGCAAACTCCGCCGTGACCAGCGACTTCGGGTCATCGCCCGCCACCTCCACCATCATCTCCGCACTCCACCAGCGAATCGTGCGCGCCTTGTCGCCGCCGATGTTGAGCGTCACCAGAAATTGCTCGCCCGCCTGCAACTCCGCCGGGACCACATCCACCGTCATTTCAGGCGCAACGAACCGATTCGCCCGGCCCCGCAGCGTCAGCCAGACGCCGGCCAGCACACAAGCCAGCGACCACCCAAACCACTCTTTACTCCCCGTGATCACCGCATAGGGCAGAACGACGGCCCACGAGAGCAGCATTGCCCGGAAGATCCACGGCAAACATCCCGTGTTGTCGATCCGCTGCCACTCATTCGTTCCCGCTCGCATAACGCGCATCCTACCAAAAATGTAGATACCCACCCTTGTCCGCAGGACAGGGTGGGGCCCGTACCCTACAGCTTCGCCCACGCACTCGCGTTCAAACAGTCGACGACGCCATCGATTACTTTCGAAAGGCCGCCCTGGAACTTGTTCGGATCGACGATCTGCTTGCTGGCGATCGCGTCTGCCATGTTGATCGCGGACCCTACGAACGACAGCGCTGCCTGCTTCTTATCATCTCCACTTTTGCTTCCAAACAGCGCCTCAACTCCGTGGACCACTGCTGGAACAAACGCGATGCCTTGCAACAACTTCGCCAAAAAATTCATTTTTTCTCCTCGTACGCCAAAACAAAAGACGGACCGCAGTCCGTCCGCTCACCCGCTCCTGTCGCTCAGTGATGCAGCTTCAGGAAATTAACTACCAGGTTCATCACCGTAATCGCCGCCGCAATCGCGGAGCCCACGCCAACCATTCGCTGAAGGTGCGTCTCGTGCCGGTTCAGCCGCTCTTCCATCTCCTGGATTTTTCCCTGGTTCCCGTTTCCGACGACCCAGCGCATGTGTGCCTTGAGCTCTGAAAGATCAGAAAGCACGCGCTCTTCAAAACTGTCCATCCCTGCCACCCCACTTCTCATAAAGGCCAATCCACGTGCAGCAGCACCGAGTCGTTGGAGTAGTTAGGCGGCTGCGCGTTGTCATACTGCCGAATGTAATAACTTTGCGACCGTGAGAGCCGCGGAATTGTGAAGCTCTGCGCGGTGTACCGCCCCCACAGGCTGCGGTCGTTCGCCGCTCCCCATCCCTGGCCCGTCGCCCTCACCTCGAAACCGCCGCCGGTTGGCGGAACCAGGTTTGTCGCAATCGTCACCTGGCTGGCAAGGATCTGCGAGAACTCCGCATCCTTGACTGGAACCAGTGTCCAGTTTCCTGGGACGGCGACGCCTACCGGCGGCAACTTCAGTTGCGCTGTATCGAAACTGAACGACAACGGTTGCGCCGCATCGTTGGCAAATTTCAACCGGTAAATACTGCGGTCATCTCCGAGGCCCTGCAACGCAATGTCTACTTCCCGTACGATGGCGGTGAACTGCGCATTTTGCGAAGGGGCATTCACCGTCACCGCATCGCCCGGACGAACATCGCTCGCGCCCAGGAAATCGCTCCATGTCTGGTACGTACCTTGCCAGGACATCTGCGTGCCATCGTCCAGCAGAGCCATGGCCGCGTTCACGCAATCTTCCGTGCTGCGGGCCTCCGGCGCTTTAAGTCCCTTCACGCTCGACCGCACACCGTCGTCCACAGTGTTTGCCAGCGCTGCGATCGCTGCGCTATTGGACTGCTCGGCCTGCGCGGTCAGCCCAGTGCGGTAACTCACCACAATCTGCTCCGACGCCTCCGGAACATACGCAGCCAGGAAGTACAGTTCCGTGGCGTTCACCCGGCACTCGCCGCCGTCGGCCAGCGGACCTTGCAGCCGTGTACGAAATGCCTGCCCGGGAATCGCGCTCCGCACCAGCGTCCCACCGTTGGTACGCATACGCGTGTACGAAACAGAACAGTGCAGGTCGCTGCCGTTCATCACTGTATAGTTGCACCATCCTGCAACATTCGTGATCACGTCATCGAAAAGCACGGTGGACGGCGCCGCCATCGTCGCGGGATTCGTGGGATCGATATCGTGAACCTCCAGCACGACGCGCGCGTCCGAAGCAATCAGGTCGCCGCCCCTGCCCGCGCCTGGCACGTGCTGTGAGGAATGAAACACCTGCGCGCTGCGGTGCAACTGGTTGGCGAAAATCCGGGTGGTGAGCTGGTATTGATGACCGGCTACCGTCGTAATCGTCGGCCCAGTGGCTACACCGTTCACTATCGCTTGCAGGACCGATTGCGCTCCGCTCGGCTGCGCCTGGACGCCCGCTACACAATTCGTAATCGCCACGCCGCCGGCATACAGACCACCCAGAATGCCCGTGCTCGCTCCCTGGAATTCGAAGCACCCGTGTTGCAGAACAATCCCGCCACCCAACTCAACCAGTTCCACCAACTGCACCAGCGCGCTGCCGCTTGCCATCAGCAGCCCATCGTTCACCTGCGCCGTCGATCCGCTTCCGCTCTGCCACAAAACTGGATTCAGCTGCGTGCCCGGAAACTCGTCTTCGAACAGCGTGTGATCGAAGGTCCCTACCGGCGTAGCGGCGAGCGAAAAACTGAGCGTGTAACCATCGCCCTCGAAATAATCTTTTACATAGGTGCGCGGCTCCAAGGATCCGATCACGGCTACGTCATTCAACGTGCACGGCTCACCTTGGATCTCCAGGCTGTTGCGGTCGCATGCCGGATTGGTCTCGTCGATCGTCAACGAATTCTCGCCAACCCGTGCGAACGTAATCGCACCGCCCTCTGCGTGATACGTGGCTCTTTCTCGCAACGCAAGCTGCTCAGCGTGTTCCGACCACGTCTGCTGCACGTTGGCCGCGTACACCGGAATCGGGTCGCAATCCTCAACTCCGCTGGTGTCGAACTTGCCCGCTTCAACATCCTGGGTAATCTGTTTTACGATCGCGCCGGCCGAGCGGGCAATAAACGGCAGCCGCTGCGGAAGCGCCTTGCGATCCAGCAGCCATTCATCGCTCGTACACGCCAACCCATAGCGATAGATAGCTCCCTCCGTGCTCTGCCCCGCATAGGCGCACGCGGGTTGCTGGGCCACGTAGCCGGCAAAGAGAGTCGTTCCGTCCGATTTCTTGAGCCACACCCGCGAGCCCTGGTGCGGCACCTGCATCTTGCCGGCGAGCGAAACAAGTTGTGCCAGCATGGTCGAAGCTTTGTTCAGTCGCCTCGCCACGCTCGGCAGGTGCTCGGCATCCAAGTACGGGGAGTAATCCACGAGACCGAGTTGGTCGAAATTGTCGATCGTAAGTTGCATGTATTCTGATCCTGTTCTCGTTTCCACGGAGACTGCCGCGCATGAGTGATCGCGAAACGCAGCATGTTGTCGCTTTGCAGACTGGTCTTACTGCCAAGTTCACGGAACTCGGCTATCCTTCCGGGCCCGACCTCGGCGACCTGGTGCATCACCTCTCGGAAATCGCCGCGCTAGGCAACACCTTTTCGCAGGAGTCGTTGCCTTTGCTTCTGTCGCTCTCCACTGAACATCGTGCGTCGTTCACCACTCTCGTCGCGCAGATCAAGCACGATCTCGATTCCATCCGCGATAACATCAACGACGCCGATGCCGGACTTGCCGACTTGCTCGAGTACCTTATGCGTCCCTAGCGTCTGCCGGATGAAGGTCTCCACGCGGCTAAAATGCGGGAGCACTCGCCGCCGGAAAATAGCTGCGATAGCACACGACTTGCTCTCCATCGATCGCGTCAGTAATGGGCAAAGCACGGAATGTCGCCTTCAATGTCCGGCCCACGATCGGCGCTGCCACCGTGTGTGTGTTTTCCGCGGCACCCGTCATCGACTGTAGCCGCGGGTAAAAATAGAAAATGCGTCCCCCCGAATCTTCGGGCAGCACGAACACTGCCGACCATTCCTGGAAGAAGTTGCCACCCTCGCGATCGACGAATCCCACCACCTTCTGCACGCAGGCATTGGCCGCCGGAACTCCGCCCGGAAGCGCCGCGCTGAGAACCAATGCAGTGGCTGTTTTCTGCGCCACCCGGCCGACGTTGAACGTCACTCGCCGCGTGTAGTCCGCATCGCTCGGCACGGCGACATTGATGGGAATGTACGCCGCCGCGATTCCACTCCCGATGTACCCGGTCTCTCCGTGATAGTCCACATCGACGGTCACCAGGTCTCCAGCCGACAAACTGGCTAGTGAATTCGCATCAATCATCAACTGGCTCGCGGTCGATCCCGCCAGTAACGGCACCGGCGCTACGCCATGCCCGCCACACGGAGCCGCTGTGCCGCCCGTCGCGGCGAGCACGTTGTAATGCGTTGACCCGCCCGCCAGCGCCATTTGGAGCTTTCCCCAATTTTGGAATTCACATTCCACCTTGGCATCCAGCCCCGAGCGATACTGCGCCGTCACTCCGCCGCTCTCACCTTGCCGCACTATGTTCACCGCGGTTTGTGCTGTGCGCTGGAAATTCTCCACCCAGCCCACGTCGATCCACGGTGCGGGCGGCGCATCGAGATTGAATACACTTTCCGCCGACGGATCGAAGATCGCCGGCGTTTCGCTGGCGCGGTTCACGGGCGCGACATAAGCACGCACTCCCCGTCCCAGGGTCTGTAACTGCGATTGCAAAATTGTCGCCGTGCTCATGCCGCACTCTCCGGATAGAAATAAACCGTGGTCGTTGCCGAGCGCCCCAACAGGCTCGCAGTTTGCTCAGCGGCTCCCAGCGCGGGCGACTTCCAGAACACGTTGCTTCCCAACGCGGCTGGGGCCGTCTGCGTGTAATCCATCTTCGCGGCTTGGGATGGCGTACAGATCGCCAGCAGTTCCGCGTCCATCGTCGTGAGCGATCTACCACGGTCACACTCGCCGTTGTTTGACCCGCCCGTCCTATACCGGATCGTCAATTCCGCCGACATCAACCTGCTTGCCACCAGCGGAGATTCGCTGACCGGCCTGGTCTCACCCCACTCCAGGCAGAATGCCTCGGCGGGTTGCGAACACACCGCCGGTTCGTTCTCCGCAACCAGCAGCCCCGGACGCACTTCGCCCTCGATTACCACCGTGCGCTGCGGGTTCACCTGTTGCAGCCGGGCGCACAGCGCCATGTAGAAACTGTCTTTCGCCGCCTGCATCGCTACACCTCCGCCGTTACCTGGTACAGATATTCCACTCCCGCGAACAACTCCGTCTTCACGTCGGTGATACGCAGCAATGTCTTCTCGTACTCGATGCCGCGGGCGCTCAACAGCCACGCCGTTCCATCCCCGGCGCCTTCGGCCTCCGCGTATATGGCAACCGCCCGCGCCGGAAGGGTCACATTGATCTTCATCGATGTTGGTGGCTGGCTCTCTACCTCGACCACCGCTGGTCCAATCGCCACGTCGCCATACTGCGGCTGCGCCATCCCGAGTTGCCGCTGCTGCAACGTGCCCGTCAGTTGCGCCTCCCGGATCACGTGCACGGTCGTCCCGCCTACCGCCCGCAACATCGCCTCTGCGGAGCGCGCCATTGCGAACCCCCGAAATCCCGCCATTCCATACGCGTTCATCCGTTAGCCCACCTTCTGCGCGACGTAGGGCGCCAGCATCTCGCGGACCGAATCGTCGATCAGCGAATCGCGGAAATAATCCACTCGCAGGTTGTCTACTTTGCTCATCTTCACGTTCAGGGCCGGGGTCGCGCCTGCATTGCGCACGATCTGCGCACACGCATGTTTCACCGGCTCGGGGAGCGTGGCCCACCCGGCGTTATACGTGAGTTCCAGCTCGTCGAACGTGAAGCCCAGGATCGTGCTGATCGCGTTGACTTCCCCCGTATCCGCGAAGGTGTCGAACGTTGTTGGATCGATGGCCGTCCACGAACCTGGGATCGCCAGAACCGTGGCAACACTCGCGAGAAATTCGTTCACCTCACCGCGTCTAGGCTGTGCGAACCGTCCGCGCGCGCTCACCACCGGTCCGGTCGCCGGTGCCACCGTTGCCAGCGGCACAAAACTCAGCCGCACGGTCCGCGCGCCAGGGAGCACCCTCACCCGCTCCGTGTACTGCGCCACATTGAGGGTTGGGCGCCGGCAATGCGCATCGATCATCGTCGATGCCATTTCCACCCACGCATCCGGCACCGCCGGATCCAGCCCATACTGCTCATATTCCGAAGGATCGAGATAACTCATCCCCGCTTCCTCTCTTCCTGCTGTCGTCCTGCGCCAAGCCGCATGTCTCGCGGCGATGTCCAAACATTCCGCCGGTGAAAAAATCGGGAGAGCCTGTCAAAGGCTCTCCCTCGCTCCTACCGCGTCACTTGGACTGCGGCATGTGCGTAGCTGGCACCCTTCACAACCACGCCGCCGAACTTCACAATGACAAGCTGCGAAGCAAGGTTGCCTTGCAGCCCGAGTTGGAAGACGCGGGGATTCGGATCGGTCAGCCAGTGATACTCGATCATGTCTTCCTGCACGATGTAGGCAGGAAGCACTGCGGTTCCGCTCCCCGGCGTCCCGGTGTAGCCGAGCGACCAGTCCGGAATCAGCGGAAGTTCGCCCGCCTGCGTTGCCAGTGTCTTCACCTTGTATCCCGCGGTGATTTCGCTGGTCGAGAGCACAACATTGAACTCGCTCTTCATCTCACGGTCGAGCAGGTCGAGCAGCACCGGGTTGGCGTAAATCGCCGTCGGGCGGCACTCGTAATTCGTGTTTGCCACCATCGCAGCTACCTGCGACTTCAAACCATCGCAGATGCTCGCCGAAGTGCCGACCGTCGCGATGCTGCCTCCCGCGATGATCTGTCCGGCCACACCGTAGTATTGAGTGGTGGTCGGCGAACTGAGGGAAGTGTCGTTGCCATTCCATAGCGCAACATCGTGCGTGCGCATCAGCCCCGCAACCGAGTCCGCCAGGTCTTTCGCCTGCAAGTAAGCAAACTGGCTCTCCTGCGCGCCAACCTCCAGATCGAACAGGTTGTAGTTGATCTGCGAAACCATCGCCTTCAGCGGAACCGAGCGCTCCACCCGGGTCGGCGAGCCGATGGTGGCGACGATCGTGCGCGGATCCACAAACGCATTCGCCGCTGATGGTGCGTTAATCGCCGTCTCTTCGAAGAACCGCGATGGATGCCCGGTTGCCGGGACTTGCTTGATGCGCTGCCCGAATACGCCGCGGCGGCGCACGATGTCCGTGATCTCCGTCTGGTACCGGTTGACTTCAATTGCGCCCGGGCCCATGAAGTCCGCGGCTGCGTGCAAATCGATGAATTGTGCTTTCATTCGTCTCCCTTTCGAAAGGAACCGGCGCAAAGGAAAACGGAGAGCCGAAGCCCTCCGTCCCTCAACCCGGAATTATTGAATACGTTGATCCAGAACTTGTTGTCATCCCGCGCGGCCCGACGACGGCCTACTGCAGCAATCCTGCTCGCGCCAACTCGGCCTTTACAGCGATTCGTTGCTCCACGCTCAGGCCGGCCAGCGCCTTCTCCACCTTCGCCTCTTCCATCGACGCGGTCTCGACGCCGCTTTTCGCGAGCAGGTTGGCGATCACCGGGGAAACCGTTTTGCGCTGCGGCTTCTCCGTCTCTGCCTTCACCTCTTCCGCATCCGCCTTGTCGTCTTCTTCCACGGCTGCGACGATGCGGTCCACTTTGGTATTGAGCGCCTCGTACTGGGCCTCGATGCGCGACAGCGCCTGCTCCAGCTTATCGAGTGCCGCAGCGATACGATCTCCCGATGCCTGCAACTCCACCTTCTCTTCCATCTTTTCTCCTCGATTGATTCCCTGCTGCCCATCCTGTGCGCTTTTAGGGTTCGGATTTGCGCTTCTACGAATCCAGGTCGAACTTCGTCCCACCGTAGGCCGCCTTCTCTCGTCTCAGCACCGCCGCCCCAGTGAACTTGAACTCCGTAACAAACCACAGGTTCGCATCGGTCTCCTGCACCCGCGCGTCGGCAATCTCGTAGCTCATTCCCAGGGAACCCCGCGCGGCTTCAATTTCCTCCACGAGTTCGCCAAAATCGTGCGCGAACAGATGGCCGCCTACTTCGATCCGCTCGCCGATCAGATCCGCCGAAGTGATCACGCCGATCTTGCGCTGTGTGTCGTGCCCATCCATCTGCGGCGTGTAATCCACCGCCATCCCCAACAACGACGCCATTGCCCGCTCGGTCGCCGACTTCGTCAGGATCACCCGATGCCCACGCGCACCCGACGGCGGCCGGTCGGAAGCCACTCCCACCAGCGTCAGCACCCCGCGAAATCCCCGCCGGTTCGGGTGACCGGCAACCTCCGGCATCTCCAGCGCCATCGCTTCCAGTTTCATCTCTCCTCCGTCTCTTTCGATCGTTGTCATGCTGAACGAAAAACACCGCGATCAGTCCGCCTCCGCTGCCGATGGATCCTGCGTGTTTGCCGTGGTCGCGCCCGTTCCCAGCCCCCGCATTCTCCGTACCTCATCTACCGTCAAAACTCCGCTGCGCAACAGGATTTCCTGCAATTGCGCCTGCTCCAACTCGTTCGTCGCGTCCAGCCCGGTGAAGACGAATTCGAGGTCGTTCCATCCCAGCTTCTTCGCGATCACATCGCGAGTCAGGTGTTCGGCCAGCAGACGCGCTGTGGGAACGATCGCCGACTGGAAGGCCATATCGTTCAGCTCCGAAGCAGTCGAGCGATTCACGTCGTTCTCAAGCCCCAGGAACACCGGCGGCAAGTCGAATGCATCGGCGATGATCCGCATCAGGAACTCTTGCCATTGCAGCCGCAGGTCAGCGTCGGTGCCACCGCCAAATCGCAGCACCTCCGGTTTCTGTTCCGCCGATAGAATCGGAACCTTCCCCGTTCCCTCGATCTCATCCTGCCACCAGCGGATCAGCCGCTCGTGCTGCGCCGGCGAAACGTCATTCAGCCACAGCGCGTACTGCACCACCGAGTTGCTCGCCAACCGCCCCGCATATCGGTGTGCGCCGAGAAAGGCGTGTACCGTCTCGAACGCCACTTCCAGGCGTCCCAGTCCGAATGGTGTATGGGTTCGCGGATTCAAACGGATGTACGAGAGCTCATCATCGTTCAGCGAGATTTGCCCCGCCGATCCGAACGTTCCGGTCTGCTGCACGTAGCGCGGGGAATCAGGCAGCCCGTCCCAATCCGAACGGATTTTGATCGTCGCTCCATCCACCGGCCACAACTCCAGCGTCGGTTCCACCTCATCCTTCTGCACCAGTTCGATCGCCCCGAACCCGCCTACGATGATGTCTTCGAGCACCTGCTCCGCCAGCGAACGGAAAGAGTCATCCGGGTTCGGTTGTTCGAACATCTCCGTCAAGCTCCGGATTCTCTGCTCGCGTTCCGGCACTTCGCTCAACGTGCGCCCACTGCGCGGCTGGATCCGCCACGCCATGCAGGCGATGCGATCCTTAATCGTGTTGATCGCTTTGCGCGCCACCGGAGTTTCCGCGAACTTGCGCAGGTTGGCCGGAGTCGGCTTCGGGATCCCCTCCACCCGGCTTCCGATCGTCAGCACGGAAGGCAAAGCCAACGTCTTTCGACGGTTCGCCGCCGCAGCCGTAATCTCTTTCCCATCGCCAATTCCAACCGTTGTGATGGCGAGCGGAGTCGCCCCCTGCACTGCGGAGCCGAATCTGCCTTTACCCGCTGAAAATATTCGTTCCAGTGTCTTCCCGATTTTCATCTCCACTCCCGTTCGCAAATTTTGGGCAATAAAAAAGCTCCCATCTGGGAGCCACATCCACCAATCTTCGAACCGATTGCTACACTCTCAACTCTACCCGTGCTCGCTCTGCGATCTGTGGCATCTCTCGCATCTGCGCTACGCTGATTCCATTTTGCGCCATCGTGATCACCGCGAAGTCCACCGCATCATCATTGCGGTCCAAATCGTCTTCTACCACCGCTGTCAGCTCGGCCTTCGCCCCTTCCGCCCGCGCGATCCCCTCGCGTAACTGCGGAAACGTAAATGCCAGCACCTTCGCCGCATCCAAATCGTGCTCCAGCGATACGGCCTGGAACAACCGGATCACCCCATTCGGCCGGTACCCGCAATCGATCCGCAACGGATCTCCCTTGCCGGTGTAATCCGCAACCGCGATTCTCTTTCGCATCAGCGGCCAGACGCCCGCCCGCTCGAACTCGTCCTTCATCCGCCCGTAGATCACCGGTCGCCCCGCCGCCTGCTTGCGCGTTCGCGCCTGTGACTCGCAATACATTTCCACCAGCTTTCTCAGCTCAGCCTCCGGACTTTCGGCCAATACCGCCTTCGTATCCGTCACCTGCAGCGCGTTTGAAAACGAATCTTCCAACATCTTCAAAATCCACTCGCGTTGCGCCAGCGCCACTCCGCCTTTGGAACAATCCTCCGTCCGTGAGTGCAGTCTAATTCGGATCTCCGTCTCGACGGCCTCGAACATCTCCGTCTCGACCTCCGGATCCAAACATTTCGCCCGTCGCCAATCCCGCGTGAAGCGCACATCCGCAAATCCCGCCCCGGCCGCCCCATCCTCCAGCACGACAACACCGACATTCACAAACTCGCCCTTCACAGCGTCCGGCACATACCGCAGCAGCAGGAATTCGAGTTTTTTCAGGTTCGCCATCAGCCGTCTGCCCTCCGCTGTCGGGTAAGTCCGTGCAAGTGCTGCGCGAAGCGCGTCAGCATCCGCTTGACATCCTGCACTGCAACATCAAGTCCGCTATGCTTCGATGGCGAAAGAAAACCGAGGTCTCTTGCAAGTAATAGATGATTCTGCAACTCGCTCGCCGAACCGGATGCAATCTGCAAGAATCTCAGCAGTTCGGCGTTACTGTATTTTCCTGCGCCTTCTGCGATATTCGCGCCAATCGACGCGGCAGCCCGTCGTGCCTGGGAAGTCAAACCGTAGAGTTCCGACTTCGGGAATTCCGCACTGACTCGATATACATCGAGAGTCAATCTGTGCGCCCGGTTCCAGACTTCAAGTTGCCGAAAATCTCGCATGGCTTGATTTACCCGATGGCCGAACGCGGACAGCGGAAACCTCTCCTCAATTCACCCTCTCATCCCAATTCAGAAACGGCCGCCGGCTCGACATCATGAAGGATGAAATCAATTCTCGCACCCTGCTCCGTCGCCGGATCAGCGAATCCACCAGCTGCGCTAGATCGTCCCAGGCTCCGTACCATTCCGGAGGCACCATTCCCGCGATCTCCGCAATCGCATCCTCGCTGAGTGTCTCGATCCTGCCCAGCCACGGCTCAAAACTCTGCCAGCCCTTCACCCCTCGATAGACCTCGTTGCGTCCGTATACCCCGCGCAGTGGAGAATCCGGAAACGTCCATTCCCCCGCATTGAAGCAGTACCCCTGGTCGATAAACGTCGCCGTGAATTTTCGCTCCCGCCCTTTTTTCCAGAACGCCGCCTGCCGCCCATTCGCATTGCAAGTCCACTTGTCCAGGGCCAGCATCCCGGCAAACGCGTCCAGGTTGCGCACCCGGCTCACCATCGTTTCCGGCAAGTAGTCATACACCAGCCCCTCATGCGGAGCACATACGTACCGCGATCCAAACTGCAATCCCGCGGCGCAGGCAATCGTTCTACCCGGCAGTTCCAGTCGCAGGTCTGTCGTATGGCGAATCAGCCAGTCGTCGACTTCAACAATTTCAGTGAGTGGGCACCGGCAGCCCGACGCGTTCCGCCAGCCTTGTCGCCAGCAGTTCATTCGCCAGCACCCGCAAATGTTGGGGATTGTTCTGAAACTTCACCACATAGAGGTGCCCGTCCGAGCAGCGCATCAAATGTCCTTGCGCGCCGCCGCGCATCCTCCTTACATGTTGAACCGCCTGCAACAAACGACTGGCCTCGTGCGCGCGCTATCTCGCGCCACGACTATCCTAACCACGAAGCGAAGCTCACCGATGTGCGCCACGTCACACCACTGCCAGCGCAACCGCCATTGCCATCACAAGGTCGTCATGCGCCCCATTGGCGGCCGCCGCCGTTCCGTCCATCTTCCTCACAAACGTCTTGCATTCCTCCAGCAGGCGTCGGCTCTCGAACTTCTCCGGTTCTCTCCGCATCTCGGCCGCAAACTGCTCAATCATCCGTGGACGCGACGCGCTCGTCGTCAACCAACCCGTCTGCCCGCCTTGTCGGTAGAGATTCCCGTACCCGCAGTGTTCCAGCGCCACGATCACCGCATGCCCATGGTTATTGCGCTCCACCGCAATCTCCGCATCGTTATACGCCCGCCCAAGCTCTTCTACTTTCTCTGCCAGTTCCGCCGGCGGATAGTGACCGCGCAACTCCGCACACTGTAATGCTGTCGTCCGCTCTACCACCTGAGCCGCCGCATAGTCTCCATCGCTGCCGCCGCCCGCCGGATCCACCCCGATCACATAGCTGCGTCCTCGTACCGGCGGATAATAAAACTCGATCCTTCCGTTCTCCCGCCGCTCTACCGGGCTGCCCAGTTGCGCAATACGTCGCTCGATCTGCTCCACTTCGAAAACGCATTCCCCGCTTGCCAGGAAGCACTCGGCCGCGCTCTCGGCAAATTCCTGCCGCGCCAGCTTCCCGAAATTCGCCCGCAACTCCCGCCGGAATGCGATCTGCTCGCGTGTCAATCCATGGCTCGCAACCAGCAGCGCTTCTTCCTCGCTGAAATCGCCGGCAACCGCGTTGCGCCTGTAGCTCTCCTCCCACCACCAGGGCAGGAAGTGTTGCGTATATCCCTTCTCCTCAGCCGACTGCCACTCTTCGTAAAAACAGCCACCGGCGCCGTTCGGCGTGCTCTCTAGCACCATCTCGCCGTCCGGCGGCACCGCCGCTCGTAACGACGCCAGTGTGGCTGCTGCATCGCGCGGCCATCGTGCCACCTCCGAGCAGTGCAGGTGATGGATCGTCAGCCCGCGTCCCGCGTTCGGGTCGGCCGCCGTCTCCACTCGATACTCACTGTCCAATCTCGGAAACACGATCTGCCTTACGTTCGCGCGTGAGGTTTCCAACGCGCCCTTCCGCAACCCTTCCGGCAGGTTCTCCAGGAAGCGGTGCACGATGCGAAAAATCTCCTCCGCCGAGCTCTGGTCGTGTGCCACTTGCACCGTCACCGTGCCCGGCCGTGTAATCGTGTTTAGAAAAAAGCGTGACGCCACATACGTCGTGATCCCCAACTGGCGCGCCTTCAGCACGATGTTCTTCGCCGTGCAACGCTTCGCATACTCCTGCTGTGCACGGTTCAGCCGGAAGGCCACCAACTTTCCCTGCTTGTCGCGGATGCGCAATAGCTCGGCGGTCAGGATGTCGCGGGCGGTCTCCTCCCCAAATACGCGATTCATGTTTCCACCGAGCAGGGTGAGGATCTCGCATTCTTCTTCCTCCATCCGTATCGGCTGCTCCAACGTGCGCCCGTGCCTCATCTTCCTCCTCAGATTCTTCGAGCTGACGAAGTTTCCGCCGGCCTTAATTCGGATTTCCTGCGCAGACGTAGTTGAACGTGATCGCACCCGCGCTCTTTACATTCGCTGTCACCGTGGAAGTCGTGGTCGTCACCCACCACGCTCCAACGCTTGATGGGTCTGATGTCGGCGTCAACGTGCAAACCGGAGCGCTGTTGAAGGGCGTGCTGAACGTCGCGCTCGCGCTGGTTCCCGACGCCATCGCAATCGTTCCTGCATAGTTATTCGTCGCATCCTGGTTGATCTTGGCGAAACTTGCTGCCCCTGTTTGCCCATTCACTTTCGCCACCTGCGTAGCCTGGTTGTCCGAATACCAACTCGTGCTTGCACCGTAATTCAGGAATTCGTTGCATCGCGTTCCGTCCGACCGCAGCCACCAGTTCGGAACGCCCGAAACGCTGAGGACAAGACACTGCGTGTTGTTATTCGGCACTGCTCCGTACGCCCAATTCTGCGCCGTCTGGGTCGGTGAGTCGCCGGCCGAAATTCCGAAGTACGCAGTCGTGTTGGGTTGTGGCACAGAGTTGATGGCAATGCGACGGTCGGTGGATGCGTAGAAGTTCCCGACACTCCACCAGTTGTGCGCGCCGCTGCGGTCGAAATTGATCCACTGATTTACCCCGCTCGAGTTGGCCGTGCCGAGCAGGTTGATCAGGTTGTTCTGAGCGCTGTCGTTCGCATAGAACGCGCCAAAATTGAAGTTCCCCGTGCCTGCGAGAGACACGCCATAGTCCGGAGAAGTCGTCCACGCAAAGCCATGCAGGATGTAACGAAAATTTCCCGCCACCGCATAACCAACCTCGCCCTGGGCGTTCCCGTTATTCACGACGCCCATCCCACTGCATCCGCGTTCGATATTCGCGGGACTGGGAAAGAACTGACCGCAGACAGCCTTAATAACTCCAATCGCTAGACCGTAGCCCAACGGCTGCACCCACGTATCAGAATTCGAGAATGACGAAGAAGGCGAAACCGTGAAGGAGCACGTCCCGGAACCCGATGCACAAGCGTAATTAATGGATCCTGTTTGTATCTGGCCGCCTCTGTAGAAATTTGCCGCCCCTGTCGAGAAAGGGTTGTTATAAGGCGTTCCGGTCGCAACCACTCCCTCCGACTTGTAGTAAAGGGTGGCGATCTTTCCCGTCGAGTCAATCGTCGCGATCGGAATGATCATCTTGTGACCATTGTTCGTCCACGAAACATCCTCGACGTACGCGCCGGATAAGCGCGTGCCCGCCGTCCCGCATGGCCCTGTTCCGCCAGGACAAAAAGCAGTCGCAAGATTCGCGGATAGCGTGCCCGAAGTGCAGTTCACCGTGATACCGGAGAACGAACAACTCGACGCGGTCACGTTCCCCGTCGAAGTATCGATCACATCCCTGCCTTCGCCCAGCAGGTAGAGGCTCGCCCCTTTGCTGACGGTAATGACTCCGCTGGCATTCGCGGAGACGGTGCCCGTCGCATCGGGGGTCGTGTCCTGTTGCGCGTTTAGATCGAGCACACCCGTGCCATCGTCGCCACCGCTCTCAGTGTTGCCCGCCGACATGGTGATCGCGTTGATGGCGTAATGGTCCCCAAGTCGAGCGGAATTTCGAGATCCCACGTTGAGCGCGAAGCTTTGTCCCGGCGTGTGGCGCATCATGCTGACGCCAAGCGCGTTGTAATTGTTCTTGTTTCCCCCGTCTCCGTTCGATCCTCCGGTCCATGGCTCGCTCACCACACTGAGGGTTTGCCGGGCACTCCCCAGGCTCGTCTGCGTACTCGGCGCGGAGTGGTATACGTGCGCACCGGTGTTGATCGTCGTGTTGTTGTAGTTCAGGTCCGAGTTTCCGCGCTCGTCCACAACTACGCAGTTATCCGGAGGCAGCACCGTCAGTGCGCCACTTGGTTCCGAGTTCGGAATCACCACCACCCCGAACGAGCCCCCAAGAGATGCGCAAGCCGATGCCACGCGGGTGGAGGCGCTGGACCCGGAAAATCCAACGGCTTCGTTCAGCATTCCATTCAGAATGGCAAACTGGTTGGACGCAGTCCATGTATTGGCAGCGGCCGGACTCGCACCCGCCGAGGCGTCCACGTATCCTTTATTCGCAACGTCGCTCGATTTCGCCGGCGCCGGAACCGAGGGCGGCACGCTGAATGTCTGACCTTGCGTCCAGGTGTTTGCTGCATTCACCCGCGCAACGTTCGGCCCGCCTCCCGCGTTCGCGTCCACATACTCCTTGTTCGCCACATCCGTCGCGTTTACCGGATCGGGTGTGCTCGGCGCCGCTACGAAATTCTTGATCCCGGTGATCGATTGCACCCCCGTCAGGTTCACCAGGTTTGCGCTCGCCCAATCCGACGTGAGTGCCTGGATCGCCATCGTTGCTGGAATCTCCGCCGCACGCACGGCCGCAAGCGTCGCCGGAGAGCTCAACGGAACCAGCCACGCCTCTTTGCTGGTCACACCGTTGTCGAGCTTCAGCGTCACGGAATAGAAAGTTCCCGCTGGCTGGCTTCCCGCATTTGGCGCCAGCGACACGCTGAAGTTTCCGCCGCTACCCAGCTTCACAGAGGTTGTGCCCGCCGCCACGGCCGCTCCATCCGCAGTCACAAATGCCGGCCACGTGATCACCATCCAGCCGGCTGCCGGCGTCCCATCGGCACGAAACACCGTGTCCTGCACCAACGTCGTTTGCGGGAAACTGAGATTCCCATCCGCCGCCACTGCATTTCCGGCAAGCACTCCGGCCACTAACAGGGCCAAACATAAAAGCCGCCCATTCAGGCGGCGCGCGCGTTTCTGCATGGTCTTCATCCTCTGACTCCGGGGGTCCACTTCGCGTTCGTCAATTCTCGCATAGCAACTCAGTTCACCTGCACCGTGCCCACCGCCCGCGCGCTCGATCCATCCCACACAAATTCCTGCACCGAACACTTGCTCGCGGTCGATCCAATGCTGCCCCCACCCTTGGTGCTGGCAGGCCACACAAACGTGCGCCCGCCCGTCGCGTCCTGGCACACGATGAACAATAACCGTTGTCCCGCTGTCGCATTGACCAGCGTACTGGAAGTAACGTTCCCGGTCAGGGTGATCATCTGCGTGTTCCCCTTGCTGAAATCGAAGGCCGGGGTCGCCGAAAATGTCACCGTGTTGAAGCCTCCGATCAAGCCCCCCGCCGCGCTGATCTGCTCATCGCTCTTCACCACGCCCGCCGCTCCGCGATACAGGTTCGTATCGGGCGTGCTCGCGTTTCCCGGATACCACTGCATCTTCCCCGCAACGTCCAGGTCAAACTCCGGATAGTTCGTCGACGGACCGTTGTGGTTTGTGTCCCGCGCTTGAAACACTTTGCCGTTCGCCTGTTGCGACACGAAGTCGTAGATCAAGGTATTCCCCGCAATCACTCGCGGGATCGTCGTGAAGTTCGCATCCAGCATGCCGATCAGGCAATTGCCCTGGCAGCGCGGCCACCATCCGTACGCATAACTCGTGCTCGGCGGCTGCACCATGAACGCCGACGCCCAGCCCGTCATCTGAATGTTCTTCCAGTGCAGCATCGCCGTTGAACAGTCTGCGCCTGATGTCAGGCTGCAGAGCAGTTGCATCGGGGCGTTCGTTCCTGCCACGGAGAGCGCAGGGTTCTGCCCCGTAATGTTTTCGAGCGTAATGTCGTACGGCACGCCATTGTTGTTCCCCGACGGCGTGGTCTGGTTTTGCAAAGCAATCACCGCACCGTTGCTCGCGAAAGGCACCGTGTTGTTCTCAATCCGCGCATCCGCAAACCGGAACACCGATCGCGGCTGTCCGCAATTTGCCGGTGAATTGTCGATTATGAAATATCCCAGCGGGTTCGTTGGTGGCTGCGGATTATTTACCGGGCTCAGGTTCGCCGTGAACTTATCGATGACCGCGCTGGAAGCCACCCAGCACGGGGCAGACGACGCGAAGCGCACCATGTATCCCGCAATCGAATCCCATCGCAGCTTCTGCCAGTGCAGGTTCACAAATCCCTGCGTCAGCTCGATCGAGTTCCCCGAGGCGCCCAGGAAGTTGTCTTCCTCCAGGAAAAAGCCCGCATCGACAGCTGCGTCGAATTCAATGTGCGTCTTCGGCCAATTGGTTCCCATGCGGAATTGCATCCCCTTGATCCCGCCCCAACTCGCGCCTCCCGCATATCCAGACGGAACGTACGTCATGGTTCCACCGGTTGCGCCCACCCACAGTAAGGCTGTCTTCTGGGGTCCCATCCCCACCCAGGGCACGCTCTTATAATTCAAGCTGCCGCTGATGATGAAATTGTCTGCTGGGAACAGCAGCGTCGGACAGAGATTCCATGTCCCACCGCCCGCGTTGCATCGCGTCTTCGCTCCATCGATGGCCGCTTGCAGCGCCGCCGTGTCGTCCGCACCTATCACCGCATGGAACACGAAGGTTACCGTTTGATTAGAAGTTGACGTGCTCGCGTTCGCCGTCAGCACCAGGTGATTCGAGTCCGTGTAACCCGCGACCGTCGTTTGCAAAACGCCGCCGCTCGCACCCGCTCCCGGCACATACACCGTGTAGCCAACCATCGCTGCGGAAAATTTGGCGGAAGAACTCGTCAGCACATTGCTGCCTGTCGACATCGTCGCGTCGCTGATCGCCAGCGGAGCAATACTCACGCTCGCCGCTTTGCTCAGGCTCACATGGTTCGAATCCGTGCAGGTCGCAATTGTGCCCTGCAGTGTCCCGCCGCTTGCGCCCGCGCCTTGTACCCAGATCGTTTTCCCCACATCCGCCGGGCAGCTGAACCGTCCCATGTTCGAACTCAAGGCAGCGCTCCCGCTCGTCATCGCTGCGTCCGTAATGTACTTCCCATCGCCGCGCGCGCCGTACCAGCGCACGTCGATGTACCACAGCGACGAACTTCCCAGCACCACGTCCGCCATGCTTTGCTGCTGGGTGAATGTGTTGGAGATGTTCGTCTGCGCTGCGTACGCCATGCGCGCGTCATCGCCCGCCGCCACTGTGCCCTGCGATGTCCCCACCGGCAGGTTCGCATACGGGATCGGCGGCAGCTCGCTGGTTTGCAGTTGCCCGCTCGCGCTCAACCCTGCATACCCGCTGGCCGCGCCCTTGTTGGCGGAGTTTTCCGGCACGTAGCCCAGCAAGCCAGTCACACTGACGTTGGTGGCTTTGTCGACATATTCTTTATTTACCAGGTCCGTAGCGTTCTGCGGATCGGGTGCATTTGGCGTCGAAGTAAAACTTTTCGTCCCCGCGATCGTTTCGTTGCCGGTATTGTGAACCACCACGCGATCGACGTAATCTTTCGTCGCCGCTTGCGCCGCGACGTTGGGCGGCAGCATCTGCGTCCGAATCACCGCCAGGGTCGTGGTCGCCACCGCCGGCACGACCCAGTACTCCGTCGCGGTAATTCCCGTCACGTCCTTGGTCACAACCTTGTAGAACGTTCCCGCCGGAACCGCGCCCGCATTGGGCGCCAGGCTTAGCTGCAGCACACCACCCGCTCCCAGGTTCACCGTCATCGATCCTGCGGCCACCGCGCTTCCGCCGGCAGTCGTAAACCCCGGCCAGGTAATTGTCATGGTGCCTTGCGCCGCAGTGCCATCCGCCCGGTACACGATGTCATGCACGGTGGTAAGAGTCGGCCCGCTGCTCGCGCGTGCTGGTTGCGGCAATCCGCAAACCAGGCAGAGCGAAACCAGCAAGCACTTAAATCCGCCCATTCGATCGAAACTCAACAATTGCATGTCTCCTCTTCCACCAAGTCCCTGCAAAGTGATAACCCGCTGCCTACCCCCAGCGCAGTGACCCGCTGCACAGGCCTGCGTGCCTAAAAAAGCGAAGCCCGGCAAAATTGCCGGGCTTCGCATCCAGGAGGTCCTACCTTGCACTACGTCAGATCAAGTTTTTCTTCGTGCCGTCGCTCCGCTGTGTTGTTCGTATTTCTTCATGAACCGCTCTACGCTCTCCACGTACACGTCCGCGAAATCCACCACGTAACGACGGCCCTGGATCAGCTCCATTGCGTCTTCCAGCTCCCATCCCATCGCCCGCATCACCGCCAACGTCATCATCGGCGCCCGGTGCACTCCGGCCGCGCAATGGATGAACAGCTTCGCATCGTCCTCTTCCAGCGCCTTGAGCGCAAATTCCACCCCGCGCTCGAAAATCGCGGGCGGCTTCGGCTTGAAGTCATCGTCAGTCGGGTTCCACAAAACCTCAACGCCGAACTGATGCCCCAGCGGCGTGTCATCGAACTCAATCTGCATGTCGATAATGTGAGTCACTCCCGCACGTGCCAGCTCCGCCATCTTTTCCGGTATCCAGATGCCACCGCCGACCGCAATCCGGTCCGTTATCCAGGTCATGTCCATGCTGTTGCGGGGCTCCCTCGCTCCGAATGCGCAAGATCGACAATCTCACCCTTGCTCAGATGCTTTCTCATTCTATCGTGCGCGAAGGCTGCCCCCACCGTCACTTTGCGAGTGCCGGCTGCTCTGCTTTTTCCTGTTTTGCCGCTGCTTCGGTCAATTTCTTCAGCAGCGCGCTCGCCACCGATTTTTTCTTCAATGGTTTCGCTAACGGCGACCGCAGATCCGACACTCCTGACCAGTCCAGCACGAACTTCGCACAACCATAATTCCCTTTAGTCGCTGAGCCGCAATTTCCCTTCAGGATGTTGTCCACCTGATCCAGCACGTGCAATTGCGCTTCCCGCACTCGCTTCCGCGGCGGAAGTTTTTTCTCCGCGTCCTTCTCGCCGGATTTCTTCTTTTTCGATTTTCCTTTTGGTTTCTCCGATTCCTCCGGAGTCGCTCCCATGACGATCGGTTCTTTGTTCACAAGTGATATCTTCGGTTTTGCCATCCATTCACCCATCCGTGCCCGGCTGCGCGGGAGTCCACCACTCCCTTGACCCACCCAATGCAACGCACCCTCACACGACGCGAGTCCTCCGAACGCGCCACCGCCCGAAGTTCCGAGTTGCCCAGACTCCACCCACGCCGTTGCAGACGGACACGGTCCTGCGCTGCCCACCAAAGAAAAAACCCGGCACTCTGCCGGGTTTTCGTTCTGCGAATTTCCAAGGGCTATTCCGCCTCCCTCATCCCCAGGCGGCTCTTTTTTTCTTTCCCTCTATTTTTAGAATACCAATCCACACCAGGTAAACCGGACACATCTCGAGAATTTATTTTCTGATTGATTTCTGCGGCTTACGCGAAGAATACCGACTTCCTCCTCTTGACAACATTTTTTGTCATCCGCTCCATCTCCCACCAAAGTCAAAAGAGCGCATGCGCCATGCGCCCTTTATCTCTCGATCATCCGGCTTTGCCCGGCATCGTCAGAAGCTTCGAACGAAACCATGTGCTCGTTCCCCGGCTCGGCTTTTTCGGCGGCAGTCCCTCCATCGACCGAGCGTTGCGCCGCAGGATTGGACAGCCCTCGAACCATCCTTCTGACGCCACCTGGTCGCCGATCCAGTCCATCGGCTCAATCAGTCCGAAGCGCAGCAGGATCTCGCTCAGTTCATCGAGGGCGTCGCAATAGATGCGCCGCGCGTTGCGCACATCCGAACCCATCATGCGTGCTGCTTCTTCCTTCGAGTACTCCTGGAAAGCATGCAGCGCAATGAATCGTTGCGCTACCGTCCCCAGCCGGTCGAAGCACGCCGTGAAATCGGCTACGAAAATGACCAGGTCTTCGAAGCTGGAGATCCGGTACGACGTGACCTTCGACCGGAACATCTCTCCGCCCAGCACCGAGGGCAACCTGCCCAGGTCCAGCGACACCGATAGAAATTTTCTTAGCATCGCGTCCGTCTCGTAGCGGTACTGAAACAACTCCGATCGAAATGCGTTGGCATCTTCCGGATTGACCACCCCTGTCAAAACGCTGCTCTGCCCACTGCGGCTCCTCACAGGCACCTCCGGTCGTCCCGGTTGTTTGCGCCCGTCGTCTCGGCCAGCGAAACTGCCGCACGGCACGGTTTCTTCTGCAGGTTCTCACTCGATTTTCGTCCTCGTCCATTCCGCGCGTATCGTTCTCGGCCAGCCGGACGCGCCTGGTATACCTTCGCCATCTCCTCTTCGCAGCTCTCACAATAAATCCGGCTGCTCCCTTGTTGCCGCAAATGTAAAGCGCCACAGCGCTCGCAATATTTCAATTCCATTTCCAAGTACTGCATTGCAAATTGCATGGTCGTCCTTTTGTAGTCGAAGTGACTCCCCGTAAAGACCCTGGGCGGTAGTCCGGAACAGCTCGCTGTTCCCTGCCGGGACGCTGTTTCGCATCCCGGGAATTCCCCCTTTCTGGAATACTCCTGCTCGGCTTCTACCAGCGGTAACTCGCCATCCAGGCAAATTGACCGATAAATCACTTATGCATAGCCGCCGCAGGCTTCGCGGCCTCTGCCATGTGCTGCTCAGCGCGAACTGCAATCGACCGCGCGAACAGCAAGATTTTCCGTGAAGCTTTCACGCACCTTAGCGACGTGCGCGCACGGGCGCAAGCGGCCCCTAATGCACACAGCTGTGATTGCGGTCACGAACTATAGCTCGGAGTTATAGCGATGCTGCGCTTTCACCATCTTCAGGAAGCTTTGCGGAAGTTACTTTGGGAACGTATTGAATCCGGCGAACTCACGGGCGCCGCACTGGCGGAGCAGACCGGCTTCCGCCAGGCGCACATTTCCAACTTCTTAAATCGCAAGCGTGGCCTCAGCTTGAAAGGCCTCGACCGCGTGCTCGCCGCAGAAGAGATTTCCCTGCTCGACCTGGTTCCGTCCGACGAAATCGATCAGCGCGCGAGCATTCCCCCGCCGCAGGAAGACGAGTACGTCCATCTCCTGCTCGTGCCGCCCAACCGCGCAATGCTCCCCCAGGTGCAGGCCCGCGATGTGCTTGAGGTCGTGAAGTTCAAGGAAGCGCTGCTCCGGCGGCTGCGTACCAATCCTCAAGGCATACGCGAAGACTGGTTGCGCTTTGTGATGATGAAGCCCACCCGCGCCGATTGCGAAGCCATGTACCCGCGCCTTGCCCCGGGCTGCATGGTGTTGATCGATCGCCACTACAACGCGCTCAAGCCGTACCGTCGTGGAGAACGAACGATGTACGCGGTGTTGCGCGACGGTGAAGCGATGGTCCGCTACGTGACCTTGGCGGAGAACACGCTGCTGCTTCGGCCGCAGTCCCATAAAGCGGAAGTTTTGCTGCTTCCGCTGGGTCCCAAAAGCGACGCCACAGATCGGATCATCGGCCGCATCGCACACGTCAGCCTGGAAACCTAAATGCAGCCGCGCGACGCGTCTCATCGCCGCAAGCATGTTCTGCCGCCGACTGCTAGAATTTCCCTGCAAAGTTCTTTTTTCGCTTCAGCTCTGGAGGCCTTCTTATGGACCAAATTCCCGCCCCCGCCATGGGTTCACGCCGCAATGAAGATATTGCCCTCGACATGATGAAGTTCATCGCCGTCACCACCGGTTATGGCAGGACAGGTTCGGCCAGCGCCGGCTTTCAAGGTGGTGCTCCGTCCCGCCCCGATGAATATGCGAAACACTTGATCGATCTTTACAAGGATTGCCTGGCCGCCATTCCGGCGAAATAGCCGCTGCGCCCGTCTGGACATGAGCAGTTTACCAATCAGTACACATCTCTGTTCTGTTGGACAGGTGCGCTACAATGTTTCCGCGTTTGACGAACGGACGTGCAGTACCTGCTGTACTGGCCTGTACCTCACCCTCCGATTCACTCCAACGTACATACCAAAAAAAGGAATTTGCATCACCATGGAGCAAGGAACAGTAAAGTGGTTTAACGACGCCAAAGGTTACGGATTTCTCACCCGTCAGAGTGGAGAGGATGTCTTCGTGCATTTCTCCGCGATCCAATCGAAGGGCTTCCGCAGCCTTCAAGAAGGTCAGGCGGTTTCCTTCAGCGTCGTCAAGGGTCCTAAGGGTCTGCAGGCGGAGAACGTACAGGTTCTGTAGACGTCTTCGACTTCAGTTCGTGGAAAAGGGCAGCCGAGAGGCTGCCCTTTCTATTGACCGCATCGTTTCCCAAACACAACTTAACCGAAGAACTAGGCCCCGCCATCCTCTCCATGCCGATGTTCGTGGGCCATTTTCCGCGCGTTGTCCAACCAACTCCCCTGCAACTTCTTCGGAACATCCAGCTGCACCACCGTGACTTCACTGGTATCTGCCGTAATCACCATCAGTCGCATGCTTTCTCCACAGGGATGCGCGTAGATCACCGTGCTTTCATGGTCGCGCCGCGAATCGACGCGCACGAAGGGATGCCACTCCCCGCCCAGTACATCGTGTACGGAACTTTCCAGCTCCGCCATGGTGAGCCGCGTATGCACATCTTCAAAGGTCGCCAGCCGGATGTGCGCGCTGTGGGCCGGTGTGAAGAACAGGATGGCGCCAAGGAAGGGGATCCTCATCGGCCGCTTCCCGATGCGCTCCGAGAGGCGGTCAACCGCGCCGTTGAATGCATCGTCCGCGGAGAGTGGCAGTGCGATCGCAAATACCATGGCGGCTGCCAGAGAGAGAGCGAAGGCGTGGCGCTTCATTCGGCACCTCCCTTGTTCTTGTGCGCGTCCACCTTGGCATGGTCCGTGTCGATCTTCGGTACCCCAAATTGTCCACCCAGTACGCTCAACTTTTCCAGGTCGATCGGCCCATCGATGAACACCAGCGTGAAATCCTTCGGCCCCGCGGCGAGTACTGCCAGCCCCGTCATCTTACCCGCAACCTGCCGGATGTAAACGTAGTCGTTTTCGCCATCATGCTTGCTCTTTACGCCCACAATCCGGTTCCACTCCGGCGACTTGAGCTGCGCGCGCATGGCCTCGATATCCGCTTCGGTGTACACGCCGGGCTTCTCGAATTCATAGCTCCGTACATAAATTCCTTTGAGCTGCGAAACGATTTCACGCGCCTGCCGCTGGTCCGCATCTTTTTCCGATAGGAAGTTCTTTGCCAGGTTCAGCATGTCACTGTCGAGCGTCACGTCGACCGTCTCCGAGGCTTGCGCAGCCAAGCGGTCGAGGTTGATCTTCCACGGGAACTCCTGTGCCGGCGCGGAAGCTGCTGCCAGCAGGAGCAAACACATGATTCTCAAGTACATTTTCATGGACGCTCTCCGTTCGAACTGCCATCTGCGCTGATCTGCCGCACATGGCTTTGGGCCTGGTTCAACTTCGTGCCGGTAATCCGCAATGCCAGCATCACCGCGTCGCGCGCCTTCTCACCGCGCGTACGTTCTTCGCGAGCCCGTTCATTTTGTATCCAGGTCAGGCTCGCTAAGCACATCACCACAGCCGCCGCCCATACCGCTACCCGCCTGGGTGGACGCCGAAAGGGCACATCCGGGTAAGCTTCGGGCAGCTTCGCGAGTACCCGATGCGCGAACCCGGCGGGAACATCCGGAGGGCGCAGCGCTGCACGTAATTCGTCTTCGAAATTTTTCATTCATTCACCGCCAGGCCGGTACGGCTCAACTTGGTTCGCAAAATCGCCAGGGCACGTTGCAGGTGGCTCTTCACCGTCGCCACCGGCATCGAGAGCGTCGCCGCGATTTCCGGAGGCGATAAATCTTCCTGGTACCGCAGCAGCATCACCGCGCGCGCATCCGGCGCAAGGGTGGCGATCATCTTGCGCAACCGTTCACGCATGAAGACGTCATTTTCCGGTGGCTCCACGCCAATCTCGGACCGTTCCTCGAGCGGCGCCGAAATCATTGGCATCCTGCGCGCATGGTCGATACAGCGCTGCACCGTCACGCGACGTAACCAGTACCGCACATGCTCTTCCGAAGTCAGCGTCCGTAGATTTTTGTGCAAGGCCAGAAAAACATCCTGCGCGATCTCTTCCGCACTTCCCCGATCGTGGAGAAAGTGCAGCGCCAGTCCGAAAACCATATTCTGGTTCGCGTAGAGCAGTTGCTCGAAACTGGGCTGCCATTGGCTCACATTCGGCGACACTCATCTGCATATACGCAAACCGCACGCGTTCAGGACGCAAAACTTTCCGTGTTTTCTCAGGGTATTCGGCGGAAGCTGCCGCGCGGCGGGAGCTCGGTATTGTAAACTGTTACTTACCAATGTCTTGCTGCTGAACGCTTCCCTCCGTGGAATTTTTCTCGCAAGTGCTTCCTGAAAGGAATTCGGAATTTTGAGTACAGCCATTCGCAATATCGCGATCATTGCGCACGTCGATCACGGCAAAACCACCCTGGTGGACGTCATGCTCCGGCAAAGCGGCACCTTCCGTGCGAACGAGCAAGTCGCCGATCGCGTAATGGACTCCAACGAGCTCGAGCGCGAGCGCGGCATCACGATCCTTGCCAAGAACACCGCCGTCTTCTACCACGACGTGAAGATCAACATCGTCGATACACCGGGCCACAGCGATTTCGGTGGTGAAGTCGAGCGCGCGCTGAAGATGGTGGATGGGGTCATGCTGCTTGTCGACGCCAGCGAAGGCCCGTTGCCGCAGACGCGTTACGTTCTCGGCAAAGCGCTTGAAGCGCAGCTCCCGCCCATCGTTGTCATCAACAAGATCGACCGTCCCGACGCACGTCCGCAGGAAGTGCTGAACGAGATCTACGATTTGTTCATCGATCTCGACGCGAAAGAAGAGCAGCTTGAATTCCCCGTGCTCTACACCAACGCAAAGATCGGCACGGCCACAGCCGACCCGAAGGTTGCCGGTGAAGATCTTCAGCCGCTTTTTGAAGCCATCGTCAAAACCATTCCCGAGCCACAAGGCAAAACCGACGGGCCGCTCCAGGTCCTGGTGGCAAACCTCGACTACAGCGATTACCTCGGCCGCATTGCCATCGCCCGCGTTTACAACGGCACGCTCTTCACCGGCGAGGATGTCGTCATCGCCAAGCTCGATGGCTCGTTTCACAAAACCAAGATCACGAAACTGTTTTCCTTCAGCGGTCTCAAGCGCGTTGACATCACGGAAACCGAGCTCGGCGACATTGTTGCCATCGCCGGCGTCGAAGGCATCACCATCGGCGAAACCATTACCGATGCACTCGATCCTAAGCCGCTGCCGCCCATCGCCATCGACGAGCCCACCATCGCCATGCAATTCATGGTGAATACTTCGCCGTTCGCCGGCAAAGATGGCCAGTACGTCACCTCGCGCAACCTGCGCGAGCGCCTTGCCAAGGAGCTCCTCACCAACGTTTCGTTGCGCGTGGAAGACAGTGATAGCCCCGACATGTTCAAGGTCGCAGGACGCGGCGAACTACAGCTTTCCATTTTGATCGAAATGATGCGCCGTGAAGGCTATGAGCTCATGGTCGGCAAGCCCGAGATCGTCACCAAGCACATCGACGGCAAGCTGGTAGAACCTGTCGAGAAGCTCACCATCGATATTCCGGAAACGTTTATCGGTGTGGTCATCGAGAAAATCGGCACCCGCAAGGGCCAGATGGAAAAGATGACCAACCACGGCTACGGGCGCGTGCGCATGGAGTTCAAAGTTCCCAGCCGCGGCCTGATCGGGCTGCGCAGCGAACTGCTCACCGATACCCGTGGAACCATCGTGATGAATTCACTTTTCGCCGGCTACACCGAGTGGCAGGGTGACATTCCTCATCGGCCGACCGGCGCCCTGGTTGCCGATCGCAATGGCCTTACCACCGCCTATGCGCTCTTTGGATTGCAGGAACGCGGCGAGCTTTTCTTGGGCCCCGGTGTCGAGGTCTACGAAGGAATGGTGATTGGCGAGAACTCGCGCGACAACGATCTCGACGTAAATTGCGTGCGCGAAAAGAAGCTCACCAACATGCGCGCCTCCACGTCCGACGATGCGATCCGTCTCGTTCCCTTCAAGAATCTGAACCTGGAGCAGGCCATCGACTTCATCGCCGAAGACGAACTCTGCGAGGTCACGCCAAAGACGTTACGCCTGCGCAAAAAAATCCTCCAGGCGAATCGTCGTCCGCGACGCTACGGAACTCCCGACTAAGCGCGCGCCCTACTGGAAGAACTCGGTCATCGATGCCCCCGTCGCGCCTGCGCCGGGGATCGTTCCCAACTGCAACGCGTGCCCGATCAGGCTGAGAACGTCCTGGTCCTGATAAGTTGCTGTGGATGTGTAGCCCGTTTTCACATGCGTGCCCGCCAGGATGCCCACCGTGTGCCCGCCACCGTGGCTGACGTCTGTCGTGTCGCCTTCGTCGAAAACAATAATCAGTAGTCCACTCGAAGCGAAGTTGGGATTGCTGAGCAACGGCGCAATGTTGGTGCTGAGCCACCCATCGGCGGTGGCTAGCCTCGAGTTCAGGGAGCAGTTCGGGCTTGCCGCCGGACAATTATGCGCATCGTCTAAAACATTCGGCGTGATCCAGAGGAAATTTGGCAGTGTTCTCGCGCTTATATCTGTCGCCAGTTGGGCAAACGGCACCAGGTTCGCCGCTTCCGTCGAGCTGTTCCGCACATCGCTGAAATAAGAAAACGGATCGTGACGCTCGAGATAAAGCGCCGTATCGCCGCCGGTGTAGCCGGCGCTCGGAATGCTTTCTTCGTAGGCTTTCCAGGTAACAGAACTCGTCAGAAATTCACGCGCCAGGTTGTCTACCGAAACGGTTCCAGTAAAACTGTCGTCCAGGGTTACCGGCTGACCGGTGGTCAGCATGAAGTAATTGGGGATCGAAGGATGCGCGTTGGCGTAATAGCTCGCCAGCACGGACCCGTGCGTCGCGAGCGAATTCAGGTACGGCATCGAGGTATTGCCTATCACTTCGTTGTAGCCGGCGTTTTCCAGTACGACGATCGCAACATGGCTGAAATGCGGCACCGCGCTGTTACCACCGCCCCCGCCCCCGGTCGATATGGGCACCGCGAGGGAAGAATTCCCGCCGCACGCGCTCAGCGCAAGGAGAGCAACAAAAAGGCTGGTCAAGAATCCTGGGAATCGGGCTTTCACCCTTCAATAGAGCGCTTACTACATTGGCTAGTTGTCCCGCCCGAAGAGCCGGGGCCGTGACAATTTGTTCATTTAAAGAGGGTTACGCCGCTTGGTGCTATTCGTAGCGCAAAGCTTCGACGGGATCCAGGCGCGCGGCCTTGACGGCGGGGTACATGCCGAAGAAGAGACCAACGCTCATGGCGACGGCCACGCCGCTGAAGACCGCCCACAGCGGCACGCTGGCCGACAGCGTTTTGAAAACCATGTTAATTACGGCTGCGCCCAGAATTCCGAGAACCACGCCGATGATGCCGCCTGCCCCGGTCAACACCACCGCTTCAATCAGGAACTGCCGGATAATGTCGCCGCGCTTGGCGCCGATCGCCTTGCGCACGCCGATCTCATGGGTGCGCTCCGTGACCGACATCAGCATGATGTTCATCACTCCTACGCCGCCAACCAGCAAGCCGATCGAGGAGACGACGAGCGTCAAGATGAAGGTCATCGACATAATCTGGCGGAACTGATCGGCCAGCGAATCGGCGCTATCGATACCGAAGTTGTCCGGCTTGTTCGGCGGAACCCGGCGCCGGATCCGCAGCACGGCCGTCGCTTCGTCCTGGGCTTGCGCCATCATCCCGGGATATGCCATGGCGGCGATGAAGCCTTCGTGGTCCTGGGGATGATGTTTCTGGTAGGTACGGTAGGGCACCTTAGCGATCTTGTCCTGGCTGTCGTCGCCAATCAGGTATTGCTTCCGCTTTTGCAAAACGCCGATGACGGTATAGTTCGCGCCATCGATCAGCAATTGCTTCCCAATCGCGTTATGCGACGGGAACAAAGCATCTTCAATGCCGGCGCCGATCACCACCATGTCTGCCCGATGTTCATTCTCGGCATCGGTATACCACCGGCCCTCTTTGGCGGGAGCGTTGTGCACGATTTCATAGGTCGGCAGCGTCCCCGAGTGGTCGATGTTAAATACTTCGTGGCCTTCATAGCGGGCTGTGATATTCCGCGGGCTACTCCACCAGTCCTGGTAAATCTCGGCATCCACCTCGCGAACTGAGGGACACAGCTCGCGGATCGCCTCTGCATCTTCGAGCGTCAACACCTTGCGCTGGCGCTCTTCCGCGCTCAAGCGGCCGGTATGAATCCCCGGGTTGAAGCGCTGGATAAAGAGGGTATTCGTGCCGAACGACTCAAGCATCTCGCGCGTGCTGCTATCGAAGCCAACGAGGATCGACGCGACAAAAATCTGCGCCGCCACGCCGATCACGACTCCGAGCACGGTAAGAAACGACCGCATCTTGTGATCGCGCAGGGTTTCCAGCGCCATGCGGGCGTTATCGCCGAACCCGAAGCGCTTCCAGCGTTCGATGAAGGATACGTGCGGCTCGGCCGTCGAAGCAATGATGGGAGTCGCCATTTATGCCTCGAATCGCAAAGCTTCGATGGGATCGAGGCTGGCCGCTTTGCGCGCGGGATAGAGTCCAAAGAACATGCCCACCACGCTCGAAATGCCAATCGCGATGATGGTTGCATAGAGCGGCACCGACATCGGCACCGGCGTGGCGTACTTCACGATGAGCGCCAGCACCCACGCGATCAACAAGCCCATGAGCCCGCCCATGGCCGACATCACGATCGATTCGATCATGATCTGCAACATGATGTCAGTCTTGCGCGCGCCCAGCGACTTGCGAATCCCAATTTCCCGCGTGCGTTCAGTTACGCTGGCCAGCATCACGTTCATGATGACGACGCCGCCGATCACCATGAAGACCGACACCAGTCCGACCATGCCGCTCGCCAGCGAGCCGGTGATGTTCTTCCACAAACCCATCAACGCGTCGGAGCCGACAATGCCAAAGGTGTCAGGATCGTTCGGCCCAAGATGCCGTCGCGCCCGCATCAGCACCTTCGCCTCTTCCTGGGTCCGATCCATCCACTCCTGGCTGCGCGCCTGCACCGCCACGCTCATCGAGACCGTGTTCGCGCCGTTGATCTTGAGGAAGCTATGGATCGGGATGAAGATGTAGTTATCCTGCGACTGCCCAAAGGCGGTACCAATCGGCTTGCCGACGCCAATCACGGTGAAGGCGTGGCCATCGATCGACAACTCTTTCCCCAGCGGGTCCTGTCCGGGATACAAGTGTGAAGCGACATCGGAGCCGATGAAGCCAACGCCGGCGCGATGGTCGTCGTCGCTTTCGCTGGGCCAACGGCCGGTAGCGACCTCTTCTACCGCCATGTCGGCATAGTTGGCGGTCATCCCGGTAATGTTCACATCGTCGATCGACTGGTGTTCCGCGCGGACCTTGGTGCGGTTGTGCGCGAGGCAGGCCACCGTCTTCGGCAGTTGCAGGTTATCGCGCAGGAGTTCGTAGTCTTCCCAGGTCAGCTTCCGGTTGGTGCGGTTGGCTTTTACCCACGCCTCTTCGTCGTTGATGATCGGAAACTGGTTCACGTGGAAGACGCCGGCGCCAAGGTTCGCCACCTTGTCGGCGAAATACACGTTCACTCCATTGACCAGCGACACGACGAGAATCAGGGTCATCACCGAGAGAATGACGCCCAACAGCATGAGAAACGAGCGCAGCTTATGCGAGCGCATCGTCTCAAGCGCAATCACCGTCGGTTCGCGAAAGTTGATCTTCATGCTGATTCTTTGCCGCGTCGTGTTCAGAGTGGCGGGTTGGATTTGAGGTAGCGGCGACGTTCACGTCGCCGAAGAACCGATCCATCCTGCGTGGCTTTAGCCACTGGGGCAGAGAACGAAGTACCCAGTGGCTAAAGCCACCCTGTTGGCGCTCTGCAATTCGGCGACGTCAACGTCGCCGCTACCTCGCGTCAAAAAGGTAAAATCGCGGGTAACATCCCCCGCACTCCGGACTACCCTATTCTACAGACGTAAATGCCGTCCGCGCGGTAGGGACAATCGGCCAGTCCTACCGCATGATCGCTGATCACCCAATCGGCCCCGAACCGCTGCCGCAGGCGCAGGAAATCCTGCCGGCCGAAGCCCTGGAAGCCGTCCTGCGCATGCACCTGCTCCTGCCACTTTCCGGCGATGGCGGGAAACAGGCAGACGACGCCCGGATCCTTATCCCAATCGGCCAGTACACTGCGCTCGGCAAATGCCCGGAAGCCATGCTCATCTTCGCCCCGCCGCTGCATGTAACGCGGATCGATGGCGAAATAAGCGTTCACCGGCGTGTTCTCTCTAATCCATACGAAGGCGCGGACCCACCGGTTCCCGGTATCTGCGCCCGGCCACTCGATATGCCGGGTTCCGGGGAAAAGATCGCGCTGCGCATAGAACATGCCGGCGCTGGTCCCGGCGAGGATCACGGCATAGAGCCAGACCCGCGCTCGCAGCACGCGCTCGAATACGAGTCCACCGATCAACAGGAATAACAAGAGATAGAGCAGGTGAAAGGCGCGCATCGGCTGATATGGTGTCAGGCGCTCGAGCCGCTGGGGGATGGTCACAATCAACGCGACCACGAAGCAGAAGCTGCCGTACCAGACCAGGCCGCGGCAAAGCGTAGCGCGGAAGCCGGAAACTTCGTCCTGCCGCCAGCTTCGCACCGTCAGCGTTCCGATCCACCACAGGATGAACAGAGGTGCGACGATTCCCAGCCATTCGTACCAATGCCAGCGCAGCAGGAAATGTTGCTGCCGCGTAAGCATCGCCTCGCGCCACGCGGAAGAGCCAGGCTCGAAGAGCGAAGCCAGTGGAAACGCGACCAGCATCGGACGCCCCATGCCGAACCGCCTTGCAGTAAGCGGTGTCGAATTCTCCTGACCGAAGAGCGATCCTGCTACGAGGAACACCAGGAACAGTCCACCAAAAAATGCCATCTGGACGTGCACTAAAGCCGCGCCGATCAGCAGAAGACCCGCCCGTACCCAGCGCCGATCCATCACATCGGGAATTGCGAACAGGATGAAGGCTGTCGCCAACGTTCGCGGATGCAGGTATTGATCGACCAGGTAAAGCGCGGTGCCCGTCACCGGAATGGTGAAAAGCACGGTGAGCAGGGCGACTCCAGCCCAGGCCTGCCGCTCCCGCTCGAAACAGCGCCTCGCCAAACGCAGTGCGCCGGCGAGCAACAGGAACATCGACAGCAAATGCCAGGAAAACACCGAAGCGGCCACGCTGAGGTGCGTGATCTTCGACGTATAGGCCACCATCTCGTCGATCAGCGTGGGACGAACCTGCGGCAGAAAAAACTCGGCATCGTGCGGGTAGAGCGATGGATTCAGGTCGTAATGAACGCCGGGGAGATAAATAGCCTGGTCTTCAATCCCCAGGTGATAGCCATGGATGAACAGGGCCAGGAGGGTGAAGAGCGCCAGGAATAGCAAATCGCGCGCACTCAACCGGGCGCGCCTCTGCCGCTCAACGGAGGAAAAAGACATAAGGGGAACCTAGGGGAAAGCTCAAAGGAAAGTCAAATGCAGGTCGTTACGGTTTCTGCCAGCGCGGATTGGCGGCACCGGGACGCGATCCGAGGCCGCTACCGTAATAGGCGCTCAGCGCTTTCCGCTCCGGCTCGGTTAACTGGTGCGCAATGCTGCGCATGGGCAGGTTGATGTCGTTCGCGCGGCTGCCGTCACCAAAGCTATCGAGCTGGTCAAGAATGTAATCCGCGTTCTGGGTGGCCAGCGAGGGTGCGCCGCGCACGTTGCCCACCGGCCCATGGCAGCCCTGACAGGGTGGGATGCCGCGCGTTCCGTCGCCCAGCGTGACCAGCCGGGAGGCGACGGCCCCGGTCTGCGCATCGAGCGGTGGCGGTTGTTGCACGCGCGTGTCCTGGGGATCGGGGATCGCCGGCAGGAGCGCGTAATAGGCGTCCAGGTCTGCTTCATCCTGCCGCGACAACACGGCGGCCAGGGGCTGCATGATCGGCGAATTGCGTTTCCCCGTGCGGAAATCTTCCAGTTGCTTCCAGAAGGCCAGCTTATCCATCGACGCCAAATTCGGCACTTCGCCGGTATCGCTGAAACCTTCTTCCCCGTGGCATTTTTCACAACGACGGGCCAGGACCATGCCGCGCACAACGTCTCCACCATTGATTTCTGCGATTGTTTCGTCGGTCCACGCGACATTCGAAGGCGTTTGTATGTTCGGGCTTAAAGCAGCAGCCTTTTCCGGACTCGGTACCGGCACCCAGAGAACCACGGCAATCATCGCCACGATCGTGACGATGACGGCCACGACCATCCATCGCAGCGAGTTATCGAGGGGCACAGCTCCCCCTCTCTCCCGGCTTCAGGTTGGCAAACTTGTCTTGGGGAACGACCACGATGCGGGCACGCATGGCGTAGTGTCCGGCGCCACAGAACTCGCGGCAGGGCATGGCATGCTCGCCCGAAGCCGCGAATTCATACTGCCTTTCATTCACCGTACCCGGTACCGCCTTGAGTTGGAAGTTGGTATCGCTCAAGGTCAGCATATGAACCACATCGGCGCTGGTGATGCGGAATCGCACCGGCACCCCCGCGGGCACCTCGACGCATTGGGGCACGAATAGGTATTGCTGGGCGATGAGACGCACGGTCAGCGGCTGGTTTGGCTCTTCCGCCACCCCGAGGTTGCTCTCCACGAACTCGCCCTCGAGATGCAGCGTCAATGGGTCGACGCCCACGCCCTCCCCGGTGAAGAAACGCCAGACCGGCAGGTCCACTTCGTAATATCGCGTTGCGAATATTGCCACCGCGAGGAGGATCACACCAACTACGATCCAGATACGAGTCCGCATTTTTCGAAGCTATGAGATCGGGACCCCGCCTGTCAAAGGGTTCCGACCGTTCTTTCCGCCCGATCTTTCATTGACGCAACTCTCCTCGAAACATAAGATCATCGCCCCAGGCAAATAGATGATCGGGAGAACCGTCTCACATTATCGTGTCGTCGAAAAGCTCGGCGGCGGCGGCATGGGTGTGGTCTATAAAGCCGAAGACACGCGGCTCCGCCGCTTCGTGGCGCTGAAATTTCTGCCTCCGGAATTAGCCAACGACGCCCAGGCCCTGGCTCGTTTCCAGCGCGAAGCGCAGGCGGCGTCGGCGCTCAACCACCCCAACATCTGCACCATTCACGACATTGGCGAAGAAGACGGACAGGCCTTCATCGCCATGGAGTTCCTCGACGGAGCGACGCTCAAGCACCGTATCAACAGCCAGCCGATGGAGATGGAAGAGATTCTCACCCTTTCCATCGAAATTGCCGATGCGCTCGACGCCGCCCACGGCAAGGGGATCGTCCACCGCGACATCAAGCCCGCCAACCTGTTCGTGACCGAGCGCGGTCACGCCAAGATCCTCGATTTCGGATTGGCCAAGGTCACGGCGCGCAGCACGGTTCCGGCGAGTCCTTCTGAAAACACAATGACCGCGGTCGCGCCGGCGGTTGACGAACATCTCACCAGCCCCGGCTCGACCCTCGGTACGGTCGCGTATATGTCGCCCGAACAGGCCAAGGGCAAGCAACTCGATGCGCGCACCGACCTGTTTTCTTTTGGCGCCGTCCTTTATGAAATGACCACCGGTGCCCTGCCCTTTCCCGGCGATACGTCCGCCATGGTCTTTGACTCAATCCTCAATCGCGATCCGCTCCCCCCGCTGCGTTTTAATCCCAAGGTTCCGGTGAAGCTGGAAGAGATCATCAACAAGTGCCTGGAGAAGGACCGCGACCTGCGTTATCAGCACGCCGCCGACATCCGCAGCGATCTTAAGCGACTGCAGCGCGACACCAGCTCCGGCGGCCGCCAGCCTTCGGCGGGAGCGGCAACCGAGGAGAGTTCGGCGCATGTGAGTGCAGCGCATGTGCCGGCGAGTTCTTCCGCAAACATCCCCGCCGCAGTGCGGGCTTCGTCAGTGAGGCAGCCCAGCAGTTCGAGCGTGGTGGCGGTGGCGAGGGAACATAAGTTAGGCACCGCGGGCATCGCGATCGTTGTCCTCGTGCTGGTGGCAGCCGCGGCATTTGGGGTTTACTCGCTGGTCACGCGCAGTGGACCCGCACCGTTCCAGAACTTCACGGTGACGCAACTGACCACCACCGGCAAGGCGCACAATGCGGCGATCTCCCCGGACGCCAAATACGTGGTGAGCGTGCAGGAGGACAACGGAGCGCGCAGCTTATGGCTGCGCAATGTCCCCACCGGCAGCGATACGCAGATTCTTGCGCCCACGAATGCGATCTACGTGACGCCCATCTTTTCGCCGGACGGGAACTACATCTATTACCGCAAGGCAGCAAGCAAGACGGAGAGCGAGTGGGACCTCTTCCGCATCCCAGTACTGGGCGGCTCGCCACAATCGATCACCAGCGATATCGATTCCGGGATCACGTTCTCGCCCGACGGCCATCACATGGCGTTCGTGCGGTACAACGATCCTGAAGTCGGCAAGTTTCGGATGATTTCCGCCAATCTCGATGGTTCGGACGAAAGCGTGTTGCTGGATGCGCCCCTGACCAATAGGAATATGCCGCACGACGTGGCGTGGTCTCCAGACGGCAAAAGCATTGTGTACAACACGTGGCCCCTGCAAAGCGCGCTGAGTGAACTTATGAGCCTCGATATTGCGACAAAGAAGGTCGCGCCGCTGGCGCCTTTCGATTCCAGTCTCCTGACAGAAATCGCGTGGCTGCCCTCGGGGAAGTGGATTTTGGCACTCAAGCTCGACAAAGCGAACTACACCAAGGGGCAGATTGGGCTCATGTCCAGTTCGGGTCGCGAACAGGTGGCGCTCACCCGCGATACCAACGCGTACCTCGGGCTTTCAGTTTCGGCGGATGGCAAGACAGTGGCGACCGTGCAGCGAAGAACGAATCTCACTTTGTGGCTTCTCCCCGCGGCAAATCCCACCGCCACTCCGCAAGCCGTACCGGGGGTGCAGGATGCGCGACTCTTCTCTTTCGCGGCCGATGGCAATCTGTTTCTCGACAACGACGTCGCCCTCCATCGTACCGACGCCACCGGCTCGCAGACGACCCTGGTGTTGAGCACTCCGAATACTTACCTGGTCGACTTTGCCACCTGCGGCAAGCGCTACCTGGTAATGCAGTGGGCTTTCCGCGGCGGGGACAACCACTACTCGATTTGGCGGACGAATCTCGACGGTTCCAATGCGAAGCGGCTGACAAGCGGAAGTTTTGACGGGCGGCCGGTCTGTTCGCCGGACGGAGAAACCGTGTACTTCGAGACTTCCATCGCACAAGGGAACATGGCGAAGATTTCCATTGAGGGTGGCGAACCCCAGGACCTACCCAAAGCGAAGCTCCCGAACACCTTCGACATAGGCAGCGGCCATGCAATCTCACCCGACGGCAAGCTCCTCGCCGTGCAAGATGAAGTGAATGTCAACCAGTCAAGCACGGCGGAGAAGATTTTGTTCGTCGCCTTGGATGGTTCGAGCACGTCCCCGAAAACTGTCGGTGCCGACCCGCGCCTCTCTGCGGGACGGTTGCAGAATACGTTCACCTTTACACCCGATGGAAAATCGGTAGCCTATCTCGTCCGCGACAACGGGGTGGAGAACATCTTCTTACAACCCATCGATGGCTCTCCGGGACGCCAGATCACCAGCTTCACCTCGCAGCTGATTTCCGATTTCCACTGGTCTCCCGATGGGAAGACACTGGCGATCGTGCGTTCAGAAACGAGTTCCGACGTCGTGCTGCTGCAGGCGAAGTAGCCCGAGGCGCTCCATTCCGCATTCGTTCGCCGGATGGGTAGCCGAGGCGCCTTTTCGCGCTCTCCCGGCTTACTTAGGCTCAGCCTCCATCGTTCGTCGTAAGCCCCTTAGTAATGTATATTCTGCACGACTCGTAACTGCCCTTTTACGTCGCTTCGGCTTATCATAGGGAAAACCGCCAGACTGCCGAAGTGGATCGGGGCCTTCGTGTTCCGTATTCCAGAGTTCTTCGTCATCTCACCGAAATTGGGTGACTGGCCTAAATTGCCCTGATCCTCACCCCGGTTGCGCTGGCATTTGCAAGCTGGGACGGTATCGCCTGGAGTTCACGAGCATGTTAGGTTTTGGCTTTAACAAGAACAAGGTATTGGCGAACGCTGAGCGTCACGTGCAGCAAGGCAAGCTGCAGAACGCGATCGTTGAGTACGAGAAGATCATCAAGGCGGACCCCAAAGACCTCACGGTGCTCAACACCATCGGCGACCTCTACGCCCGCGTGGGCCAGGTAGAGCAGGCGACCGAGTATTTCAGGAAGGTGGGCGATCGCTATTCGGCGGACGGCTTCACGGTAAAAGCCATCGCCATGTACAAGAAGCTGACCAAGCTCAACCCTGGCGCTTTCGATTGCGTGCAGCGCCTTGCCGAGCTCTATACCCAGCAGGGTCTTTATTCCGACGCGCGGCAGCAATACCTGGTCGTCGCCGACCAGCACATGCGCAACAACGAGTTGCAGGATGCCGCCCGCATCTTCCAGCGCGTGCTCGAACTGGATCCGGAAAACTCCGCCATGCAGCAGAAGCTGGCGGACCTTTACGAACGCACCGGCCACAAAGAAGAAGCGCGCAACATGTTCTTCCGCACCGCGGATTCTCTCTACGCGCGCGGTTCGCTGCAACAAGCCGACGAAGCTCTCGCCCACGTGCTGGCCATCGATCCACAAAACTCGCGCGCCCTGATGCTGCGCGGCCAGATCGCCATGGAGGGCAACGACGCCGTCTCCGCCATTGGCTGGCTCGAACAGGTAAAGGACCTGGAAACCAATCCCGACGGCACGAAAGAATTGATCCGTGCCTATTTGAAAGCCAACCGCATTGCCGACGCGGAAGGCCAGGCGCGCAGCCTGTTTACCCATTACAAAGACCTTTGGGGCTTGGCCGTCACTGTCGACGCCATGATGCTGGCGGGGAACTTTCTGCCTGCCTTAAAGCTGCTCGATGAGTTCGCCGAGCGTTTGATCGCTGCCAACGACACCGCCACCGCCGAGATGCTCCACAACTGCATCGCGCGCGTGAAGCAGGATGCCGCGGCCCTTGATTTACTGCGGCAGCTCTTCCTCAAGTTGGGAGTTAGCGCATACCTGAATGAAGTCTCCGAGCTGCTGGCGCATGCCCTGGTGCAGAAAGGCGATCTGCGCAAGGCTCGCGATATCTATCGCCAGCTGGCGGACCTTGAGCCGGAAAATCCGGTGCACGCCCAGAACTATCGCCAGATTTCCGCCAAACTGGGTGAAGATCCGCTGACCAAGCAGCTTTCCAAGGAACAAGCCAACGCGCCGATGATGGTCGATGAACTGGATTCAGCGGTCACGGAAATCCAGCAGGATTATCCTCCAGAGCTTGAGAGCGAAATTCGCGCCGCATTGACCGATTCCGAACTTTTCGATTCCTACAACCAGCCGGCGAAATCCATCGTTCCGCTGGAGACCGTGCTGCCCAAGGCTCCGGGAGACATTCGGCTCAACCAGCGCCTCGCCATGTTGTATCGGCGTGCCGACCGGTTCCAGGAGGCCGCGCACTGTTGCGTGGTTCTGCAAAAAGTGTTCGAGTTTTACGGCCATTCCGACCGCGCGCAGGAATTCGCTTCCCTGGCCACCAAGTACGCCGGCCAAGCGGGCGCAAAAGTTCCAACCGTCGACGTAACGCCGTTCTTGCAGAAACGAGCGGCCAAGGCCGAGCAGGAATTCGAGCTCGAAATCGATGCGCCGGCGGACGAGTTCGAAGTCAATCCCAGCGGCCAGGACGAAATCGACATCTCCGACGATTGGGATACGCATGCCGAGCCCGCCGAAGCGAAGACAGTCGACGGATCTTCCCAGGAACTGGTCGAAGAGATTGAGTTCTATCTCTCGCAATCCTTGTGGGAGGAAGCTCAATCGGCCATCAAGAAGCTCGAGGCGGTCGCGCCGAATTATTCGAAATTACCTGAGTGGCGCAGCCAACTGGCCGCTGCCAAGAAACCCAAGGCTTCGAAAGCCGAGAAAGAGCAGAAGGCCGCGCCCAAGAAAAAGGTTGAGCCGGAAGGCATGGGCGGTTTTGTCAGCGACCTGGAAGATGCCTTGGGCGACGACTTCAACGTCAGCGGCCCGCCCGCGCCTCCGCCTGCCGCTGCCCGCCCGGCACCTGCGCGTTCGGCTCCGCCGGCCCCCACGGCGCGTCCGCAGGCGGCCGCCAGTGCCGCCGCCCCTGCTCCGGTTTCGGAAGATGCGTCGGCTGTCGACCTGTTCTCCGATCCCGCCGCCAACGATTTGCTGACTGACCTCTTCGCCGAATTCAAGGACGAAGTGGAAGAAGGGGGCGCCGATCTCGGCGATCCCTACACCCACTACAACCTCGGGATGGCGTTCAAGGAAATGGGCCTGATGGACGAGGCGATTGGCGAACTGCAGAAGGTATGCCAGGCCACGGAACACGGGGTCGCGTTCCAGCAGACCTTCCAGGCATATACCCTGCTGGCGCATTGCCTGGTGGAGAAGGGTGTGCCCGACGCTGCCTACCGCTGGTACGATAAGGCGCTGACCATCGCACCCGACGGCGAAACTCGTACTGCGATCCACTACGAACTGGGTTGCGCTTACGAAAACGCCGGCCGGAAGCCGCAAGCTCTCCAGCATTTTATGGAGGTTTACGGTACAAATATCGATTACCGGGACGTTACTGAGCGCATCAAAGCTGTCAAGTCGTAAGGCGCGGTAGAATCCTTCTATGGAGCCTACCCAGCCTTATCCCCCGCAATCCAAGAATGGGGTTGCCGGGGACCACGAACCGGACGCGGGGATCCCGGCTCCTCCGGAGACTGAGCGCAGCCATGCGGAGCGAGGTTCATCGAGTTTGAGCGCGGCCGATCCAGTCGAAAACACCCATCCCGGACCGACCCTGGCGTACGTGCGTCCCACCGAGATCAAACATCGCGCTTTGTGGCCGCGCCGCCTCATGCTGATCATCTTCGTGGTCTTCTGCATGGAAGTCGGCATCATGCTGGCAGTTCTTCCGTGGAAACAAATCTGGACTTCGAACCCATTCGTCCTACGCTATCCCGTGCTGCGAGCCTTCCTGGGAAACTATTTCGTTCGTGGCCTTTTCTCCGGTCTCGGCATGCTCGATCTCTGGGTCGGAATCTGGGAAGCCGTGCATTATTCGGAAGAGTAACGTTGGGTTGCCGGACGCAATCGAACTCTCTGTGAATCTTTGTGTCTCCCTGTAGTTCAGGTTTTTGAACTTCTGTATGCTGGAAAGCGGTCATGCCTGATAAACCGATTCCGAAGCCCTCGCGTTCCTTGTTAGCCTACGAAAATCCCAAGTTCTTAAACGGCCCCGACGGCCGGCCGCTGCGCATTCTTTCCGAATACTCGGAACCATTGGCCCGCTTCCGCCGCGAACGCATCCAGGACACCGTGGTCTTCTTCGGGTCGGCGCGCTTTCACAGCCGTTCCGCGGCTGAAGAACGCCTACAGCTTCTCGAGAAGCCCGGCTCCGCGCAACCCGCCCCGCCGGAAGAGCAGGAACACGTGCGCCTGGCGAAGGCCGATGTGCAGATGGCTAGGTACTACGAAGATGCACGGCAGCTCGCTTATTTGCTGGCCAACTGGAGCAAAAGCCTCAGCGGCCGCCGTCATCGTTTTGTGGTCACCACGGGCGGTGGGCCGGGCATTATGGAGGCTGCCAATTTGGGCGCCTACGAAGCCGGGGCCAAGTCGATTGGACTCAATATTCACCTGCCCTTCGAGCAGATGCCGAACCCCTACATCACCCCCGAACTTAACTTCGAGTTCCACTACTTCTTCATGCGCAAGCTCTGGTTCGCTTACCTGGCGAAAGCCCTCGTCATTTTTCCCGGCGGCTTTGGAACATTCGATGAATTGTTCGAAATCCTCACCCTGGCGCAAACAGAAAAGCTGGCGAAGAAGATCTCCGTGGTGATCTACGGCAGCGAATACTGGAAAAAGGTCATCAATTTTGACGCCTTCGTCGATGCCGGGGCGATCTCGCCGCGCGACCTGGGCTTGTTTAAGATGTGCGACGAACCGCAGGAAGCCTTCGAGTACCTGCGCGACGAGTTGAGCGAACATCATCTCGGAAGCTTCCCTCAGCAAAAGGGCAAATCCCCAGAGATCGCGAAGACACGGCTGTAAAGGGACAGTTGAGGTCAAGCTCCAAACCCCCACCCTTCGCTGCGCTCAGGATGGGGCACCCTGACGTGAGGTAGCGGCGATGTTTACGTCAGGCGCTTTTGACGTGAGGTAACGGCGACGTTTACGTCGCCGAAAAGAGCGCATTTTTTTCTTGTGGCTTTAGCCCCAGAGGTCCGTCCCACTCTCGTGGATCGAATTCTCTTCCCCTTCGACCTAGCATGGATGCATGTGGTCGCGTTCCACATATTTCATCTCCTCGGCCGTCGCTGGACGCCGCCAGCTCTTCCAGAAGGCCGAAATCGCCGAACTCTTCATCGATTGTCTTCGGGATCATCACGCGAAAGGCCGCTTCGACGTGCATTCGTTCGTTGTCATGCCCGACCACGTTCATTTGCTATTGACCATGGGTGAAAACGTGACGCTTGAGCGTGCCGTGACATTTATAAAAGGCACGTTTTCATATCGAATGAAGAAGGAGCTTGGATATCTCCGAGAAGTGTGGTCAGAGGGATACTACGATGAACGCGTGCGGTCGGCAGAGCACTGCTCAGGGGTGATCGAATATATAGAGAAAAATCCTGTATCCAGGGCAATCGCGAGAAGCGCACGCGAATACCCCTTTTCATCCGCCAGCGGGCGTTGGAGAATGAATCCTCTACCCCAGTGGCTAAAGCCAACACCAAAAGCAACCGTCTTTTCGGCGACGTAAACGTCGCCGCTACCTCACATCAAAAGCTCGAAGGCGCGTGCGGAGACGACCTTTCGCTGCTATCACACGTCGAACGCTAGAAGACTCGGGCAGCGACGTAAACGTCGCCGCTACCTCACGTCAAAGGCTCAAAGGCACGTGCGGAAACGGCAAGCCTTGGCTACCTCATGCCTAAAGCTCGAACGCCCGTGCAGAGACGGCGATCCTTTGCCACCTAACGTCGAAGGTTCAGAGGCACGAGCAAAGAGAGAATTCGCCGCCCCCAAGGGGCCAAGAACAACGCTGACCCTATCTTTTGTTACCCTAGTAGAGAGCCATGACGACCGCAGTTGCCAAGCCGCCGGTCTATGAACGACTGCACTATCGCGAGATCCTCGCGGTCGCGATCGAGACTTTTCGCTCTAACAAAGTGCGGTTCGCGCTCACTGCGCTGGGCATGGTCATCGGCACCGCCTCCCTCATCCTCGTCGTCACCATCGGACTGACCGGCAAACAGTACATCCTGCGCGAGATCAACGCGATTGGCGCCAACATGATCACCGCCAACTACGAGGGCGGCACCATCTACGGGAACGCCAGCAGCAACGACTTCATGACTCTCGACGATATGAAGGCGATCCGCGCCCAGGTGCCCGGCATCGTGGCGGCGTCGCCCATGATCCAGCTCCACGACCAGGTTCCCGTGCCCGGCGGCAAAGAACGCGACGTGCTCATTCTCGGCGTTTCGTCGGAATACCAGTACGTGCGCAACTTGATCATGCCGGCTGGACGCTTCTTTGACGAATACGACTCGCAGTCGCGCAACAAGGTCGCCCTGATCACCAAGCCTCTCTCCATCCGACTCTTTGGCTCCGAAGATGCGGCTGTCGGCGAATCGATCAAGCTCAACGGGCTTCCCTTTACCATCATCGGCACCTTCCGCGAACGGGTGGAAACCTTTGGCCAGTCGGAAATCTCGGACGACACGATTCTCATCCCCTACACTGTGGCGCGGTATTTTACGGATACCGACTCGGTGAAGAATCTTTTCTTCTCCATGTCTGAATCCGAACGCGTGCCGGACGCTACCAAGGAGATTCAAGCGGTCCTGCAATCGCGGCACCGGCCGGAGTCGGTGTACAAGGTGGAGAACCTGACGCAATTGCTCGACGTGGCGGCAAAAACGGCGAACGCCTTGACCGCCGTTCTGCTCCTGATTTCGGCTGTGACGCTGGTCGTGAGCGGCGTGGGAATTATGAATATCATGCTGGCCACCGTCAGTTCGCGCATCCGGGAAATCGGCGTGCGCAAGGCAGTGGGCGCAACCAACTCGGAAATCCGGCTGCAATTCCTCACTGAAGCAGTTCTGATCTCGCTGGTGGGCGGTGCCGTCGGGATTGTTGCGGGGTTGGCGCTGCCGATTTCGCTGCGCTTCTTCACCGATTACCGCCTTCCCATCTCTGGCCTGTCGGTCATCATCGCGCTGGTAGTTTCGTCGATGGTTGGCGTACTCTTCGGCACGGTGCCGGCGGCGCGCGCCGCCCAACTAGATCCGGTGGAGAGCCTGCGTTACGAATGAAGTGACCCTATGCCCGACCCGAAGCGAGACGAAGCGAAAAAGCGTGATCACATGCTCGATCACACGTTGGAAGAGACCTTTCCGGCCAGCGATCCACCTTCTACCGACCCGGCCCCGCTGCCCGAACCCAACCACAAAGACGAAGACGAGGAAGGAGCTTAAGAACTATGCGTTGGATCCTGCACTGGATTGTGAGCGCGGCTGCCCTGGCCATCGTGGCGTACGTAGTTCCAGGGATTCACGTCGACAGCGTTACGACGGTTTTCATCGTCGCTCTGGTGCTTGGTATCGTGAATGCCACCATCGGCTTGCTCTTCAAGGTAGTCAGTTTCCCGCTGATCATTCTCACCTTCGGCATCTTCTGGTTCGTGATCAACGCCTTGATGCTCGAGCTCGTCGCCCACCTGGTAAAAGGTTTCTACGTCAGCGGATTTGGCGCAGCCTTCGTAGGCGCCATCGTTCTGGCGGTCGTCAATACCCTCCTGCGATGGCTCATGCCGAAAAGCGAGCGCGAATAGGTCAGACGTACCTTTGGACTGATTCCGCAAGCTCCTTCGATTGTGTATAAGGAAGGGAGTTCCCTTACACCCTAGCGTCGTGAGGCCCCATGGGTTCCGCGCCCGTCGCTCTCATCCTTGCCTTCGATCTTCTCTTGCTCCTGACAGTCCTCGCCGGCTCTCGTGCCAAAGCGAACCGGGCCCAGTCCGCCCTTGTAGCAGCGCTCTTCTTCTGTTCCGGCTTCCCTGCGTTGATCTACCAGATCGTATGGCAGCGCGCCTTGTTCGCCATCTATGGCGTCAACGTGCAGTCGGTCGCGGTGGTCGTCAGTGCCTTCATGCTTGGCCTGGGAATCGGCAGCCTCGTGGGAGGCCGCTTGTCCGAGAAATTTCCCGATCGCGGGATTCTCATCTTCGGACTTTGTGAGCTGGGCATTGCCGCCTTCGGGTTGATTTCGCTGCGGCTGTTCCACTGGGCCTCCGCATTCACGGCGGGAACAACCCTCGGCTTCACGATCCTGTTCAGCTTTCTCCTGCTCATTCTCCCCACCATCCTCATGGGCGCGACCTTGCCTTTGCTGGTGGAACAGCTCGTGCGCAGTTCGCGTAATGTCGGGTATTCGGTTGCGACCCTCTACTTCGTGAACACGCTTGGATCCGCCGTCGCCTGTTATCTATGCGCCCTGGTTCTGCTGCGAGATTTCGGGCAGTCAGGCTCTGTGACCCTGGCCGCTTGCGTCAACACCTTAGTCGGTGCGACCGCATTTCTCTATGGCCGAAGCGAACTCCCGGAAGCGCACGAGTCCGCTATGGCGGCGACTGCCGTCGAAGAGCCCTCCGCCAATGTTTTGAGTTTGAGATTGGCCGCGTTGATCGCGGGGATTGCAGGCTTTCTTGCCCTCGGCTTCGAGATCGCGTGGTTTCGCATCTTTGCTCTCGCCACCAACGACCGCGCACCCGCCTTCGCACTGCTCCTCTGCACCTATCTCGCGGGCATTGCGGCGGGATCTTTTCTGAGCGAGAAACTCTGCGAGAAAAAGAAGATCAATCCCGTCACTATGGCCGGGGCGGCGATGCTCATCGCCGGAGCTGTTTCCGTGTATCTCGTCCCGCTCCTGTCCCATCTGTCGTGGAACGAGCAGCCCGTTTTGTGGAGCGCTCCTGCATTCTTCCTCACCGCTGCCCTGCTCGGCTCGGTGCTGCCGTTGTTATGCCGGTCGGCTGTCCCGGCGGGAAACTCAGCGGGACGAAGCGTCAGCCTCATCTACCTGTTCAACATCCTCGGAGCGACTTTGGGAAGCTTGCTGATTGGCTTCGGCCTGATGAACTTCTTCGGAACCGAAACCATTTCCATGCAACTTGCGGCGGCCACCGTGCTCACCGGTTTCGTCGTGGTGCTGTTCCGCACGGGACGCCTGCAGGCTCCTCCGAAATGGATGTGGGCGATGGTAATCGTGGCGGCAGTCGCCATTCCGGCTTCACGCGCCGGCTATCAAAATCTCTTTGGCAAGCTGATCTTCGGGCGAAAGGCTGCGCAGGTCGGTTACATGAAGCACGTTGTCGAAAACCGCAACGGCATCGTTACGGTCACAGCCGACGATGCGGTGTTCGGCGGCGGGGTGTACGACGGGTATTTCAACACCGATCCGGCAAACGACAAGAACCTCGTCATTCGAGCCTATGTTCTGAGTTTGTTTCAACCCCATCCAAAACGCGTTTTCATGCTGGGCTTGGCCTCCGGTTCGTGGGCCCAGGTCATCGCCAACAACCCCGAACTCGAACACCTCGATATTGTCGAGATTAATCCGGGCTATCTTCAACTCGTCGCGCAGTATCCCGAAGTACGTTCTCTGCTGCAGAACCCGAAGGTCAACATCTACGTGGACGACGCTCGCCGTTGGCTCGTGGCGCACCCGGACCAGAAGTACGACTCCGTGGTCGCGAACACATCCTTCCACTGGCGCGATCATACTTCCCAGGTCCTCTCGGTGGAATTTCTGCAAATCGTCAAAGCACACCTTCTACCGGGCGGCAGTTATTACTTCAACGCCACCGAGTCGCCCGATGTGCTGGTGACCGGGCTTCATGAATACAAATATGGGTTGCGCGTCATCAGCTTTCTCGCCCTCAGCGATTCGCCCATCGTGCTGGACAAAAAGCGCTGGTTCTCGGTCTTGGATCGCTACCAGATCGACGGAAAGAAAATGTTCGACGCGAGCACGCCGCGCGGAAGATTCGTGCTCGCCGGATATGACGCATTTGCCGATTCTGTCCAGGGACCGGAACGGATGCTGGGTTTGGAAACCGGGCAGGCCTTAGCGGAACGCCTCGGTCCGCGGCACATCATCACCGATGACAATATGGGAGCCGAATGGACGAAAGAACCAGTACCGTCGTGGCGAAGATAAATCTCAGCGAAGCTTGAACTCCTGCAGCATCGCTGCTGAGATCGGTTGCTGCTGAAAGATCCGAATCCCCGCAACTCCCGCCGCTCCGGCTTCGACACACGCGCCCGCGTTCTCCCAAGTCACTCCTCCCAGCGCCAGGACCGGAAAATCGCCGCGTTGCGCGTGCCGCAGCGCCTCCACGCCAATGGCCGCCGCTCCTGTCGCCTCCTTCCCGAAAATCGGCGCCAGCACCGCGAAATCCGCTCCCTGGGATTCCGCCATGCGAACCTCCGCCACCGAATGGCACGAGACGCCGATTACCGGCGGCGTGCCACGGATCTTCATCCACAGCGCGCGTACCTCGGCGGCGAAGAGATCGTTGGCGGTCAGGTGGACGCCGTCTGCCCCACAAGCGAGCGCTACATCAGACCGCGAATTGACCAGCAGCCGGGTAGGGCTACCGTGGCGACGCGCCTCTTGGACCAAGCCTGCCGCCTCGCGGGCGATCCGTTCTAAGTCTATGATGGGCAAGTCTTTCTCGCGAAGTTGTAGGTAGTCGACGCCAGCCGACGCGGCCTCGGCGATCCTCGCCAAAAGCCCTTGCCGGCGCGCCGGTTCATCGCCGGGCAGCTGGCTGCGGTCGGTGATGTAGTAGAGGAGCAAGGCACATCATCTTAACCGCTAGGCCAAACAGAGCAAAAGCCAGGCAGTTTCGCCTGGCTTCTGTTATCGCTCCTTGTGCCCGCGGGTCTCGTCCAGTTTCTGGCGTCGTTCGCAGGACAGCGATCTGACCTCGTTTTGAGGAGCTGCGGGTTCGTTATTGCCCGTCTGCTCCTCCGAATCCCCAGTCCAAGGCAAATGCTGTTGTGATCAGCCCCGGAACAATTTGCAGAGGGGATTCTCCAGTACCCTTCAAAGCTCTGCAACTTACTGTAGTCGTGGAACTTCCAGGGGCACCGCTCCCCCGGGCATTCCGCTTAATTCACCAGCGCAATCGTTTCCAATTCGCGTTGGATCGCTTCGATTGAACAGCCGGCCACTTCCGCCCGTACGGCGGCATGCCGCGCTTCCTCGGCGGAGACGCCATATCCGCGTCCCACCAGGAACATCTGCATCAACTCGGCGGCCTCACGGAAATCCGACACCCCTTGCAGGAGTTCGGTTCTCAGGGCCGTCAATTCTGGCTCGGAAAACTTCTCCACCATCCCTCTCACCTCCGACCCCAAGGTCGCTTACTTATTAGACTCGGTGGAGACCCATTCAGTTGCAAGCAATTCAATTGCCGAACGAGCAACCTTCCTGAAACCCCACCTGGAACCGCTTACCTGTTGTTTGTGAACCCGAGCCCCACTGCGATGTTTCGCAATGTAGCCCAACGCCACAGGCTCGCGAATCCCACGGGAGCGGCAGTGAATGTCCCGAACGGGGTACATCTGCAACTGACTGCACTAGATACAACGGCAACTTTCCTAGCCGGGTTTAGTGCCGTTCGTAACTCTCCTACCGGGCCCCTGCCTTTATCTACGCCTAAACCCAGCGTATTGTTCCTTGACCGGCCTTCGCCCTCCCGACGCCGAAAGGACGCTACTCCGCGGACGGCCTTTTACGCCGATTGCCGAGCTTCATCTAACTGCACCGGCACGACCATCTTTCGCTTGCCGCGGTAAATCGTCACCTTCACCGTGTCCCCGGCCTTGTGGTTGTTCATGGCGCGAGACAGGTCCTGGAGGTCTTCGATCGGCTCGCCTTCAATCGCTACGATCAAATCGCCGCCGATCATGATGGGCGTATTCCCCAGGTAAGCCCGCTGGGTTCCGCCCTTGATCCCGGCCCGCTCGGCCCCGCGCCCAGTTACCACCTGGACCACCAGGACTCCATAATCCGACGCCAGACCCATCTGCTCCGCCAGTTCAGGGGTAATCGGCAATCCGCGGACACCCAGCGATGGCCGACGCACTTCGCCATAGGTCACCAAGTCATTCAACACGGCCTTGGCAGCATTGACCGGGACGGCAAACCCAATCCCAGCGCTCTGGGCAGATCCGTTGGTCGCAATCATGGTATTGATCCCGATCACCTCGCCCCGGGAGTTAAGCAGCGGACCTCCGGAATTTCCCGGGTTGATGGCGGCATCCGTCTGGATCGCCTCGTCGATACGGACCCCGTCCGGTTCCACAATCTGGCGGATCGAGCTAATGATTCCGCGGGTCATCGTGCCATTCAGGCCGAAAGGATTCCCGATCGCAAATACTTTCTGTCCGACCATCAGTCCGTGGGAATCGCCCATCGTCGCTGGGACCAAGTCCGGAGCAGAGATCTGGATCACCGCCAGGTCGTGCGAGCGGTCGAGGCCCACAACCTTCGCCGGATACTTCCGCCGGTTGCTGAGGGTGACTTCGAGCTTGGCGCCATTGCCCTGCACCACGTGAAAGTTGGTCAGGATATGTCCCTGCTTATCGATGATGAAGCCCGAGCCCTGGCCCTCCTGGGGAACGGCGCCGTAGAAAAAGTCGATTGCCACCGTGGTCGAGGTCACGTTGACGACCGATGGCAGTCCCTTCTTGTACACCTCGATATTGACCTGCTCCTCGGGATCGAAGGTCACGGGCCCGGCGGCGTTGGTCAACTCCAACTGGGTAGGGTGGGAGATCCACGAGCTCTCCGCCGAGCCGCTGGGGGAGCGGTGATGGGTGGTGACGTAGAAGAATGCACTGGCCAACAAAATTCCTAAGAGAAAGGGTCGAAGGATCTTTCGCATAAATTCAATCCTGGAACTCAGCTGCAGATTTGGATGCAAGCTCTTAAAAAGTGTATCTAACCGGCACTCGTTTTCCCTAGTTCGCCCGACCGGCTGTGAAGCAGAAACTCCGCCAAGCCGGCGATCAGAAAATCGTGCCGGGCACCGCAACTTCCCCGGAAAATCAGGGTTGCTTCCTGAGTAAATCGCGACACTCGGCATGGAGTGCTCGGGGGAAACTATGAAGCGAACGGCATCACTCGCGGTAATCGGCTCTTTGGCTTTGACGTTGCTGGGCAGCGTCGCGCTTGCAGACGACCACGGCACCAGCTACGAGGACCGGAACGGCGTGAAATGGTACGCCAACTACGGTTATGACAAGGGATTGAAGGATGGCGAACACTCCGGGCACGAGGATGCCGAACGCGGCTACCGGTTCCGGGCATCCGATCACGGCCAGTTCAAGGACGCAATGGACGGCTTCAAGGGGCACTGCACCAAAGAAGAATACAAACAGGCCTTTCGCTCCGGGTATATGAAGGGCTATCGGCAGGCCTTCGACCAGACCATGCGCAGTTTCGGCTACCGCCAGGTCCGATAACCAGGACATCCTACTTCTCACCCATCAAGAGCCGTCGAACCTGGCGGCTCTTTTCCGTTCCTGAAGCCATCCGTACCCCCAGACCTCTTCCGAAACCACATTTTTTCAGTTTGTTACTTTCGGGGGGATGCATTTTCCCAAAATTGAGGTACTCTGGATTGTAAGTAGAAGGTTTGCATGTTTCGCCGGTTCACAGCCCTCGCCGCTTTCTTCACCGCCGCCTCCATACTGGCTGCTGCCCCGAACTCCCGGACAATTCCCACCCAGGTGGAGGTCACTACTTGGTCCCGCGCTGCGCGGCCGCTGCCCTATGTGGTCAATGCCAACCAGAGGCTTGGGAATCTGCGGTTCCCCTCGCCCAATGGACAATACGAGATTGCATGCAACACAGTGCCGATTGAACAACGGGTGAGCGATTCGGTTTCGGAGCGTCTGCCAGCCCCAAGCTGCGTATTCGTGGCCTCCGGTAAGCGTATGCCGATCGATCTGCAGGTTGGTCCCGAGGCGCTCTGGTCGCCCGACTCCCGGGCCGTGGCCATCACCCATAGCCGTGGCGGCGCATTAGGCACGTACCAGGCCCTGATTTACCGCCCGGAGAACAATGGCCCGGTCGATTTAGCAACATCGGTGCGCCAGGACCTCGCGCGGCACTACCCAGCCTGCGTCGGCGTACACGCCGGCTGCACTGCTCGCCAGCGCAAGCTGATGCAGAGAAACGTTCAGTGGGTCAATGTGGCCGCGATCCGCTGGATGAAAAACTCCGATCAACTCCTCATGATGGCCTGGGTTCCGGACAGCAGCGAGTTTGGCGCTAACTATGGCCGCCTGCGCGGTTACCTGGTCGACGCCCACACCGGTCACATCCTGACCGGCTACGCAGAGAGCGAATTCAAGCGGCAATTCAAAGCCGATTTCGGCGACTGGGGCTTGTAACCGCAAACCACTGCGTTTCCCGAGTGGCAGATTGTCCGCGCTTCATCGGATCCCCGAAACCTTACAATGCTTCATGCTCAACCCGACCCAGCGGGTGCTCTCGCTTGCCGAAACTCTCCTCGGCGCTTTTTTGGTGATTGGCCATAACGTCTTCCATGTCGTGCCGAACGAAGTGTTCTTTCTCTTTGCGCTCTTCTGGATCTCCTTCGGGCTGCGCGAGCGCAGCTACAAACTGCCCGGGCTGACCCGCCCCAAGTCCTGGGGCAAAACGATTCTCGTGGCGATCGCCGCGGTCGTGGTACTCCAGGGCGGCAGCGAGTTTCTCGTTGAACCGCTCGCTCATCATTTTTGGCCCGGGCCCGAGCAGGTCTCGAGCGTGATCAAGACTGCGCCGCACTGGAAAAACATCCTCACATCGCTGCTGATCGTCTGGACCTTTGCCGCCTTCGGCGAAGAACTCGGCTATCGGGGCTACCTTCTCAATCGTGCTGCCGATCTTGGCAATCGGTCGAAGCTCGCCTACGTACTGGCCATGCTGTATGTGGCCGCTCTCTTTGGCGTCGCCCACTGGTACAAAGGCCCGGCAGGCGTGGTTGACAGCGCCTACTCGGGCCTTGTTCTGGGAACCGTATATCTTTTGTCGGGAAGGAACTTGTGGGCAGCAATCCTGGCCCATGGATTGAGCGACACCTTCGCGGTGATCGTCGTCTCGATGGGCTGGGCCAGCTAAGCCGGCTAGCTACACGGCGGCGTATTTCGCTAAACCCACCAGGTCGCTCCAGACTTTGTCCACCTGCTCCTGCGCGTGATCGAGCACAGCGTTGTTATCGATCACGTAGTCGGCGCGGCGAGCTTTTTCTTCTTCGGAGAGCTGCGCGGCCATGCGGCGCATTACTTCCATGCGCGCCTGTGCGTGCGGCAAATCCATACGTTGCGCGAAACGAGCCACCTTCGTTTCAAAAGGGGTGCGCACCACGATGATCTTGTTGAAGCGCTTCTCGCCGTTGGCCTCGAAGATGAGTGCGGCCTCGACCATGGCCACGGCGTTCGGATCCTGTTCGCCGATGTCATCCATCCAGCGGTCCTGAAAATCGAGTACCGCCGGATGCACCAGGCGGTTGAGGTCCTGAATGCGGTCTGGAAACGCCGCCGATGCGAGCCGGGGACGGTTGATGGTGCCGTCGTGATTGAGGATCTCGTGGCCAAAGTGTTCGACGACCTTGTCGTACACCTGGTGTCCGGGACTCATCAGTTCGTGCGCGATGCGATCGGCTTGGATCACGTGCGCGCCGTGCTTCGCGAACATCTCGCCGATGGTTGATTTACCGGTGGCAATGCCACCGGTGAGCGCGACTCTAAGCAATGGATGATTCCCCCACTTTGGATTGAACCGTGTGCCCGCGACGAAGTTTCGCCGCTTTCACGGTATTTGCCATGAGCATGGCGATCGTGAGCGGTCCCACGCCGCCGGGCACTGGGGTGAATGCGCCGGCGATTTCTACGACTTTCGGGTGCACATCACCGACCAGCGTCGAGCCGTTCTTGGCAAATGCGGCTTCGCGCTTTTCGTCGCCGGCGAAATACTTCTCAAACTCGGCGCGATCGGTGATTTTATTGATGCCCACATCGATGACCGTCGATCCGGGCCTGACATAGTCGGGCGTAATCATGCCAGCCCGACCAATCGCCGCCACCAGGATGTCGGCACGGCGGCAAACTTCCGGCAAATCTCTCGTTTTCGAGTGGCATATGGTCACCGTCGCATTGGCGTTGGTCAGCAGCATTGCCACCGGCTTGCCGACAATGTCGCTGCGTCCGACGACCACCGCTTCGGCGCCTTCCACCTTCACGTTGCTGCGCCGCAGAATCTCCATGCATCCGGCCGGTGTGCAGGGCACCAGTCCCGGCCGCATTGTGGATAGGTAGCCAACATTCATCGGATGAAATCCGTCGACGTCTTTTTCGGGCGAAACCGCCAGCAAAACCTTCTTTGCGTCGACCTGCGCCGGAAGCGGTAACTGCACAAGGATGCCGTCGATATCGTCGCGCCGGTTCAGAGACTCCACCAGCCGCAGCAGGTCGGAGGTGCTGACCGTCTCCGGCGGCGTGTGCTGCTCGCTGTAGATCCCGGTCAATTCGCAAGCTTTGCGTTTATTGCGTACGTAGATCTCGGAGGCCGGATTATGCCCCACCAGTACGACCGCGAGCCCGGGGGTGAGTCCGGCGGCTTTCAGCTCCGCGACTTCGGCGGCAACTTCGGATTTAATCTCCGCTGAAATCTTGTTGCCATCGAGAATCTTGGCCGGCATGGTGGTCCCCAAAAAGGTGATCAGGGGTATTAGTGTAATCGTTTGCTGCCGGTTCCGCACGGGCACATTTAGGTGAAAAATGCGCCAAACAAACGTTATTCTTCGGCGGGCGAAGGCCTTCTGAGATCCAGAGCACAGAGGGCTCGAAGTGGGGTCTAGGGCGCGGGTGGAGGACTGGCGGCGCAGCCGCGCACGGCCACACGGTTGGAGAAAACACGCGAAGTCGTTTTGTCGTCGTGACACTTGGCATCGATCGAGAAATCGTAGACGACGACTGCATCGGTGTTTTCGTGGTTGTCACACACGATTGTCGACTGCCTGACACTGGAAAGTGCAACCTGCGCCAGCATGGGATGGCCGCTGATGAGCCGAACACTGTTCGGATCCATCGAACACCCGAGCAGCCGCAAGGCAATTCGAACCGATCCCTGGATGCGCGCTTGACGGGCGAGAAGCGGGTATTGCGGCTCGCTCAGTTTCTCAATGCGAGCGCTCTCCAGCGTATCGAGGGTATCGCGTGAAGCCGGCGGCGGCACTCCCGGGGACGAGCGGGTCTGTGCGAGCGAGAGCATGGCGCTGAAGACGACCGATGCTAAGACGACTAGCTTCATCGTAGTTCCTCCCAGAGATCGATAGACTCGAATCTTCAGACTCCGAATTGTACTCGGGCAACCTAGTTTGTGAATAGAAGGCCTACCGGCGAACCGCGATGCCAATACCTTTTTAAAAAGGGCCGAACTACACGATGCTGGCTCCCGCCATCGCAATTTGCTCACCTTACGATCTATGTGCCGTCCGTTCTTCATGTTCAAGATTTCGTCGCTGGTCTGCGTCCTGACCGGAATGCTGCTCACCTTGTCTGGTTATAGTGCCGCAGAAACCTTCAAGGAAGGCGGCGTAACGATTTCACCTTCGGTACGGATTCACTATGTCGAAGGGGGCAGTGCTGAGGCGAAAACAACCATCGTCTTCATTCCCGGGTGGACGATGTCGAGCGCGGTTTGGAGACAACAGATGGAGCTCTTTGCCCCAGTCGCGCGCGTCGTCTCGATTGACCCGCGTTCGCAAGGTGATTCCTCCATCACCATCGAGTCCAATACTCCGGAGCAGCGGGCCCGAGACTTTCACCAGGTGATACAAACCCTCGGTCTTAAGAACGTGATCCTCGTGGGCTGGTCGCAGGGAGTTCAGGATGTCTCCTCGTATGCGGAGCAGTTTGGCGGAGATAGGCTCGCGGGATTTGTATTAGTTGACGCCGCAGTTGGGCCTGGACCCGCCTCCGCAGTGGCGCAACCGCAAGCTCTCGAGCAGCAACTGGGAAGGCTTGCACTCTACGAACAGCATCCGCGCGAATACTTGCAAGGCATGATGAACGCCATCATCCAGTCTCCGGAAGGCCGTAAGCAGATCGACGCGCTGCTGCCGATCTCCTTGCGAACGCCGCCCGACATCGGCATTACCATGCTGCTGATGGACTTCATCGCGGTGGATCGCCGTTCCGCTTTGCAGAGCTTCCGTAAACCAACCCTGATCATCGCGGCTGCCGGTTCTGCCGAGCTCGCGGCTCAGCAAGCTGAAGCCAAGGTTATTCCCGGGGCACGCTTTGAAACCGTAGAACACGCCGGGCATGCAGTGTTTATCGACCAGCCGCAGCGATTCCACGACCTGCTGGCAGAATTCATGGGACAAGTGGAAGCCTCTCGCTGATCTGGGGCGGGCGGCATTAGAATACGGGCACGGCGGAGGCAAACCATGCCCGTGCTCAGCAAGCTCATCGGCTTCCTCAACACTAACGATCCGGAGAAGGCCAAGGCTTTTTTCGGCGATGTGCTCGGCTTCCGCCTGCACAGCGAAGACGACTTCACCGTGAGCTTCGACGCTAACGGGACGCAGCTGCGCATTGGAAAGGCCAAGAACCACAAGCCCGCAATCGGCACGGTGCTGGGCTGGGAGGTGGACGACATCCACGCGGCCATCCGCGAACTCACCGCCCGCGGCGTCCACTTCGAGCAATTCAATCTGCCATTCATGAAGCAGGACGAATTCGGGGTCTGGACTCCACCCAATGGCGACCAAGTGGCGTGGTTCAAAGATCCGGATGGGAATGTTTTGTCGATCTCGAAGCACAAATGATCACCGGGCTGGTTGATCGAGCGCGCGAGGAAGAACTCGCAATTTGACACCCCGGCGCGGCCTTCCTATACTCCACGGCGCCACGCATCCTCACTCCCGGGGTACCTCATGTTGAAACGCTCGCTGTTCCTTCTCATCCTCGCCACGTCCACGTTTCTATTCGCGCAGCAGGAAGACTGGAAAGTTCCGCAACCGAAGCTGACGGCGCAGAAGAGTGGGACCACGCAGCTGCTGATCGCGGTAAGTCCCGTGAACTCGCGCGTCGTCTGGGCCTCCGGGGCCGGTGGCACGTACGTCGTGACCACCAACGGCGGAGAGACCTGGAAAGCGGGGGTAGTGCCGGGCGCCGAGGCCCTGCAGTTCCGCGATGTCTACGGCGTGAGCGATCAGGTCGCGTATCTCTCGTCGATTGGCAATAACACGACAGACTTTCGTATTTACAAAACCGTTGACGGCGGCAAGCACTGGCACATCGAGTTCACCAATCACAAGACGAACGCCTTTTACGACTGTTTCGCCTTCTGGAGCCCCGACCGCGGCATCGCCCACAGCGATTCGGTGAACGGCATCTTCCCCGACCTTCGCACGACCAACGGAACCACGTGGCACTCCATTGCTGCCTACATGCCGCCGGCGTTGGCCGGTGAGGCGTCGTTCTCGTCCAGCGGAACTTGCGTTGCGACCGAGGGAGAACGAAATGCCTGGATCGCCACTGGCGGGTCAACGGTTGCACGAATTCTCGCCACGCGGGATGGGGGCAACACCTGGAACGCGTATGACACGCCGATGGTGAGTTCGCCCAGCGGTGGCGGTTTCTCGGTCGCGTTCCGTGATCCGTGGAACGGAGTTCTGGGCGGCGGGGATTTGTCCACCAACAAAGACGCAGAGATGGCGATTTCGCACGACGGCGGCCGCACGTGGAATCTGACGAAAAAGCCGCCCATCTCCGGCACGATCTTCTGCCTCGCGTATGTCCGCGGTCTGCACCCCGAGGATGGCGACCATGACCGGGATGACCGCGACCACGCCGTGGTCGTGACCTCCGAGACGGCGCCCAACTTTACGTCCGGTCCGGCGGCCTGGACCCCCGATGAAGGTCATACCTGGTACCACCTGCCCGGGGCGAGCGGGTACTGGGCGGTGGCTTTCGCCAACCCCGAGGCGGGATGGTTCGTCGGGAACAATGGAAAAATCCTGAAAATCAGCTTCGAGGAGCATCGAGACTGGTAATTGTGTTTTGCCGCACAAAAAGCCCCGGAACCTTCCGGGGCTTTTCAATTCGTGGCGTTTAGTTCTTGACGGTCAAGGCGTCCGAGTCGACGGCCTTTTTGCCGGTAATTCCTTCCAGAGCGGCGAGGATGCCGCGGTATTCATTCTTGTCGCACTGCATGGCCAATCCGCCTTTTTTGTCACCATCGGCCCACGTGAGCCCGATGAAGTGCTTCTTCGATTTGGTGAGTGCCATCAAGGCACCAATGCCAAGAGAAACCACTGCGAGCCCGATGGCTGCGCCGACGCGGCGATGTACGTCCTGTCCATAGCTGATCTCGGTAATGGCGGCGGCAGGCACTACGACAATGTCTTTACCGCCTCTGACAAAATGAACCGTTTGCTGGTCGATGACCAGCTTCACGTCTTCGCCGGACTTCAGGTCAGTGACAGAGCCACCGTCATACTTCACTTTGTAACTGTTTTCACCGGCAAACATCGAGAGAGGAAGGAAGCAACAGAGCAGAACTGCGAGCAGTTTTTTCATGGCTCTCCTACTTACGGGATGAATTCACCAGCATCCAGAAGTAGTGTGACGTTGCGAATGTGAGTACCTGGATGCAAGCAGACTATACGCCAGGTGAGTCTTCTCAGGAAGTAACTTCTGGCGCTGGCTTCAGGTGTTTCCTGGGATGTGTGCAGAGAGAAAGGCGACAACTTTATTCTGGGTTACCTGAATAGCTTTCGACGACTTGAATGTCCCCCAAGATGTTGCGATTGAGTTCGTCGAGACGATCTGCGGGGATCCAATACTCCTGGTGGGCTTCGCCACCGACAGCCTGCACTTGGAATTGATGGAGGAAGAGAGTTTCAACCTCGAATCGAAGCACGAACCCAGCGTAGCCCGACTGCTGGTCCTGCGTATTCCAATTGCGGGCGATCTTGCGGGCATACTCGAGGGTGAGAACGGGATAAAAAATTGGCTGCTCAGGGAGACGTGGGGGGAAGGCTTTCATGCCGGCAGCGCGAATGAGGTCGAGCTCTTTGCGGCCTACCGGGCGATATAGAGTGGTGGTGCCAGACACAGCGCTGATTGTAAACGCGAGGAGCGAGTTGAAGCCTTCGTCTGAAGAAGAGAGACTCCGTGAACCTTCGTGTCCTCTGTGGTGGAGGCTTTGATTTTGAAGAGCAAAAGGAAACGGCCCCATGTTTTCACATGAGGCCGTTATTTATGTCGGCGACGACCTACTCTCCCACACACTTTCGCGTGCAGTACAATCGGCCCAGCGAGGCTTAACTTCCGTGTTCGGGATGGGAACGGGTGTTTCCCCCGCGGTATGATCACCGGCAACTTGAGGCGCTTGCGAGGCGTCCGAGCCTCGCGCCGAAATCCCGAGCGCTTGCGCGAGGGATCTCTCTGTGTCTGCGCCAATCCTGTAAAAGAACGGGTGTGACGATGTCACAACTGAATAGCATTGGGATATTTACGAGTCATGGCGACGCGTACGTAGCGCGTCCGACGAACAGTTTCTTTCGTCGTTTTTGATAGCTGTCCTTGTTGCGGACACTATGCCAAGTAAATTTTATGGTCAAGCCGAACGAGCGATTAGTACTGGTAAGCTTTGGCATCACTGCCTTTACACATCCAGCCTATCAAACAGGTGGTCTTCCTGTGCTCTTCTTCACCCTTAGGGTTGGGAGATCTCATCTTGAGGAGCGTTTCACGCTTATATGCATTCAGCGTTTATCGCAACCGAACTTCGCTACCCAGCCGTGCCATTGGCATGACAGCTGGAACACAAGAGGTTCGTCCATCCCGGTCCTCTCGTACTAAGGACAGGCCCTCTCAAATCTCCTACGCCCACACCAGATAGGGACCGAACTGTCTCGCGACGTTCTGAACCCAGCTCACGTACCGCTTTAATAGGCGAACAGCCTAACCCTTGGAACCTTCTACAGCTCCAGGATGCGATGAGCCGACATCGAGGTGCCAAACCGCTGCGTCGATATGAACTCTTGGCAGCGATCAGCCTGTTATCCCCGGCGTACCTTTTATCCGTTGAGCGATGGCCCTTCCATACAGAACCACCGGATCACTAAGGCCTGCTTTCGCATCTGCTCGACTTGTAGGTCTCGCAGTTAACCACACTTATGCCTTTGCACTCGACGGCTGATTTCCAAACAGCCTGAGTGTAGCTTCGCGCGCCTCCGTTACAATTTAGGAGGCGACCGCCCCAGTCAAACTACCCGCCTCACTATGTCCCTTTCCCGGATTACGGGAATAGGTTAGAACCACAGAACTCGCAGGGTGGTATCTCACCGTTGGCTCCACCAAGCCCAAGAGCCTGGTATCAAAGCCTCCCACCTATCCTGCGCAGCAAGTGCCATAGTTCATAGTGAAGGTATAGTAAAGGTGCACGGGGTCTTTCCGTCTAGGTGCGGGCAACCGGCATCTTCACCGGTGCTACAAGTTCGCCGAGTAGCTCGTTAAGACAGTCGCACGATCGTTACGCCATTCGTGCAGGTCGGAACTTACCCGACAAGGAATTTCGCTACCTTAGGACCGTTATAGTTACGGCCGCCGTTCACCGGGGCTTCAATTCAAAGCTTCGCCTTGCGGCTAACCTCTCCTTTTAACCTTCCGGCACCGGGCAGGCGTCAGCCCCTATACGTCGTTTTCGACTTTGCAGAGACCTGTGTTTTTGTTAAACAGTCGCCGTGCGCGTTTCACTGCGGCCCCCTCGAGCTTGCACTCTACCGGGGCACCCCTTCTCCCGAAGTTACGGGGTCAATTTGCCGAGTTCCTGAACGAGCCTTCTCTCGAGCGCCTTTGGATATTCTCCTCGTCTACCTGTGTCGGTTTGAGGTACGGTTCCCCAATACTCTCCTTAGAGGT